>JBCCIX010000304.1:0-5505 GCA_039028075.1 Bacteroidota bacterium
TAGTCCCTCTTACACGTATACTACAGCAGGTGACTTCGAGGTTAGATTGAGAGTTACCGATCAGTCTGGGTGTACCAGTACAAAAGAGCGAGAGGTGCACGTAATTCCTCCAAACGACCGGCCGGTAGCTTCATTTGAAATCAATAAAACGGAGATCTGTGTCTCGGAGGTAGTTCGTCTTACCTCTAATTCAACGGGTAATGTGGATTTTTGGTGTTGGAACCTTGGAGATGGAAGTACGTTGCAAACGACCCAACCCATATTAAATTTCGCCTACAGAGATGTAGGTGTTTACACCATTTCCCTTTCTGTAAGTTACAAAGGCTGTCCTTCGGAAGAAACCTATGTTCTTACAGACGTGGTAACTGTTCTCGAACCCAAACCAGAATTTTCTGTGGTCAAGAACTGCGCAGATCCGTATACCATTGAACTTAGTAATAGTACGCAAAATGCCGATTCCTTTTTCTGGAGCTTTGGAGATGGCGAAACCACTTCTGAGCAAGACCCAGGAACACATACCTATGCCCAGACGGGAAACTATACACTATCACTCGAAGCTACTAACAATACTACCGGTTGTACCGTCAGAAGCCTCTCTTCCATTACTATTTATGATGTGGAGTCGGATTTTAGTGTTAGTAATAATCGTGTTTGTATCAACGAAGCTGTCGACTTTACTGATCTTTCAACTGATGCGGTAAGGTGGTTGTGGGATTTCGAGGATGGCCGTACTTCTTTTACTGCTTCGCCCAAGAATATCAGCTTTACCGATCCTGGAAAGTACACCATCTCATTGACAGCTTATGATCAAGATGATTGCTCAGATAAACTTGAAAAGATGGATTTCGTGGTTGTGGCTGATATTCAGGGCCGGTTTAGAGAAAACAGGCTGAATAATTTTTGTGACTCACTGAAAGTGGAGTTCCAGGATCTTTCGTTCGCTTCTCCCGCGATTGACGAGTGGACTTGGGATTTTGGAGACGGTACTACTTCCAGCGATCAAAACCCTGTTCACACCTATTCGGATTTTGGTGAATACACTGTTTCGCTCACCGTGCAAAATATAGAGGGTAGGTGTACCGTACTACAAAACGACCTGGTCGTATTTACGGAACCCCGTCCGGACTTTCAATTTACTAAAAATGCTTTTTGTGTCGGTGAAGAGGTAGCTGCTTTCAACAGCTCACGAAATGCCCAAACCTATTTTTGGTATGTAAACAACGATACAATTGAATCTCCTAACCTCGTCACTTCGTTTCCGGAAAAGGGGAGGTATCAGATAACGTTAGCGTCCTTTGATCGTGACAATTGTAGTAATCAGATTGCAAAGGAGGTAAGTATACAAAAGCCCGTTGCTGACTTTGAAGCACAGCAGATTTCGGCTGAATGTCCCCCATTGATTTCTACTTTCCTATCGAAATCGTCTGATCAAGTAGTGAATTGGGATTGGAGAATAAATGATGACTTCTTCTCGTCGGTTGAAAACCCATCCCATACTTTCGACATTCCGGGAGATTATGATGTTTCGCTTGTAGTTGCAGATGATCTAGGGTGCACGGATAGCATAAGGGTTAATGAGCTTATACAGCTGGGCGGGCCCTTTGGTGAGTATGCTGTAAGCGACAGCGCGGCCTGCTTGACTCAAAATGTTGAGTTTTCCGTCGTTGCTAGTAATTCAGTTACATACATATGGGATTTTGGCAACGGTGTTGTACAAACCACAGATAGCCCGGCAATTAGCCATAGATATGCTGAAGTAGGAGCTTATAATCCAAGTCTGATCCTGGAAGATGAATTTGGGTGCCGCGTTTCTCCCGTTCAGGATATTCAAATTAATATTTTCGATACTACTGGAGTGGCTTTTACTATTCCGGCCAATTATCCGTTTACCGGGGAATCCATAGAAGTAATCTTCGATGATTTACCAGATGGCAATTGGACTTGGGACATGGGCGATGGAACAACTATTTCTAATGATCTGCCTCAATATGCATATGCCGAAGGGGGTACTTACAATGTGCAATTAAGTTTTATAAATGAAAACGGTTGTAAAAGTCAGTTTAACCAAACGGTTTTTATTCAGGAAGATCTAAAGTTTATACCGAATGTTTTTACCCCGAACGGAGACATTGCTAACGATACATTTGATATGCTGGATCTTGAGAAAGGATTTTGGAATGTGAAGATATTCAATAGAAATGGGGTGCTTGTTTTTGATAAAGAAAGTTATGACGGTACATGGACAGCCCGTAATGTGGCGGCTGGAACCTATTACTATGTTGTTGTGAATCAATTCAGGAAGGAAAAAACATACAAAGGGTATATTCAGGTATTAAAGTAGAATATTGTACTTTGCCTTGATGAAGAGTTTACCTTAGCGTCAATTAATGCTATTGTCAACAATAGGTAATGCCACTGCCTCGGAAAGTGGCTTGAGTCTATTCATGAGCTTATCCTTTTTTTTGTCGCTAGATAGATGCTCTTTTTTTCCGTTGTCGAACTTAATGTAAGCATCAAACTGCCGATTTTCAAACGTTGATGATTGCATGGTATGAGCGGTATACATTGTTTGCTTTACTTTATTTGCGTTTACATAAAGTTTCTCAACAGCTTGAAAAGGGAATTGCTTGCCAGATTTAATGAAAAAAAATGAGTAATAACTGCGATAGGTTTTGGCTATCGTATTTATTTCAATTCCCGATCTACCTGTTAAAATGAGTGTACCGATTGGGATTAGAATTAAAGCGATAATGAGGTTTTCAAGAATAAATATCAGCCCGATCAACGTAAATAACACGCCCACTAGCTGATAATACCATGGAAATAGCGCTCCTGATCTAATATCGAATTTGCTTTGCTCCATTTACCCTAAAGAGTAGAGTTCAGTTAGAAGTCTTTGGGGGAACAAATTCTACCGGGATCGGTTCAACGGTGTAGCCGCTGCTTTGCAGCATTTCTATTAAGCCCTTTTCACCAATTAAATAAGGCGCTCCCAACGCTACAAATGTAGATTTGGATTTCATCTGTTTTTCTAATTGAGGTAACCAATCCTTCGTTCGGTCATCATAGTAGACCTTTTTAAAAGCCTGACTCTTATTGGTGGCTTTGAAAGTTTCATTCCTTACATCGTCAAGGTTTTGCTCTTTGAGATAAGCGTTAACCATTTCCCTGTAACCTCTTAAATGTTCTTCGAAATTATTTACTGTATACTTCAAAGCTTCCACCTGATCTTCAATGGGGAACTGTCTGAAAGCAGCAATCTCTTCTTCGATATTGCTAAGACTGACGAACTTGAGATTGCCTTTTTTTGCTAAAGATTGTAGCTCTCTTTCCGGATACGCAATGTTATCACCCAGATCTAACGCTGCTGTGGTAGTCACTAAAATAATAGGTTGTAAGCGACTGTAGAAATCATAGTAAGCGTTTTCTTTTACTTCGTAATCTTTTAATAATAATAGTCGTAAGGCATTCAGCTCATCTTCATTTAGATAATCATTAATCCAGCCGTCATTAGGTATCCGCACTGCCTCGTTAAACTTCTTTTGTGTTTTTCTATCCAGCGCCATTTTAGTAGCGAATACTTCAGAAGAAGCCAACGCTTTTTTAACCGGGTCAGGTATGAAATATCCATCTTTAGGAACGAAATTAATAGTGCCGAAAAGATAGGAGGTGTCTTTTAATCCGTTGCCTTCTACTTTCCAAAGCAAGGATTGGTCTTGAGCCAGTACTACGCTAGAACTCATAAAAAGGAAAAAAATCAGTCGAATCACTTTTTTGAATTTAGTTACTTGCCAACGAGACTAAGATAGGATGATTTGGCTAAAAATTGCCCATCACCTAAAATGCTTTTTCCACCAGTGTTGGAATACGATCAATCCCCAAATTCTGGCGTGCACATCTCCCGGGTTGGCAGAAAATAGCTTTTTTTTAAGTTTACCTATTTCCCGAACGTTAAAAATGCCCTGATCGTGTACCAAGGCATCGCTTAACAGATCATTTTGAATGCTACTTTTCATTTCCCTTCTAAACCATTTCAATAAGGGCACTTCAAATCCCTTTTTTGGTCGGTTGTATAACTCTTCGGGCAGAAGATCCCTAAAACTATCCTGAACAATACGCTTTCTACACGTAGGGTCAATTTTAGAGGCTACGGGAAGCCGGAAAGCGTATTCAACCAACTCATGATCCAGAAACGGCACCCTTACTTCCAGACTGTTGGCCATGCTCATCCGATCTACTTTGGTGAGCATATCATCCGTTAGTACCAGTTGGGTATCTGTGTAAAGCAAATCATTCATGCTTTCTTCTTTAGGGATGTACTTTAAAATGTCGTTTTTAAAAAGCTCATACTGCTGTCGATCAAATTTCTGTCGGGAAGAAGGTGAAAATAACCGGTCAATATCACTTTCTTTGGCGTAACCTGCCCACTGCCAGTAGCGTTCTCGTGCGTTGAGCTTCATGCCGTGGCTGAAACGGTGTAATTGCCGGAAGGTGTTGGTCACGGCATTGTTCCTAGATTTGGGTAATACTGACCACAAAGGGCTTAAAGCGCCTACCGTTTTCATAGCAGACCCTCCGTTGATTACCCTTAAAAAGGCCGCGTGTTTATTGTATCCCGCAAAAAGCTCATCCGCTCCGTCGCCGGACAAAGCCACGGTGGCATGCTTCCGTGTTTCGCGAGATAGGATGTAGACCGCAATAGCAGAGGAGTCGGCGAAAGGCTCATCCGTGTAGTCGAGTATATTATGGACCTCTTCGTAGAGATCCTGGTTGGTTAAGGAGAAAACCGTATGCTCCGAGCCGATCTTTTTGGCGACTGCCAAGGCGTACTGTGTTTCGTCGAAGAACTTCTCCTCTTTGTAACCAATGGAAAAGGTATGTAGATCGGGTTTGTGCCTTTTTGCCAGAGCAGCGATGACCGAAGAGTCAATACCACCGCTTAAAAAAGAGCCCAGAGGAACGTCTGCGACCAGCCTTTTTTGGACTGAGGCTTCCAGCAGTTCTTTCAACTTTTTTTGTTGATCGTCATAGCTTTCCGAAACATAGTCGTCCTTAATGAATGGCAATTTGTAGAAGGACTTGATCTCTACTGCCCCCGATTTAATGCTGATGTAATGACCGGGGAGAAGTTTTTTCACCGCTGTGAAAATCGTAGCCGGTGCCGGAATGTAGTTTATTTGTAGGAAGGTATATAAAGCCGGATAATCAATAGTTTTATTAATACCGTATTCTATAATGGCCTTCATTTCGGAGCCAAAAAGAAGTCGGTCATCGTCATGCAGGTAGTAAAGAGGTTTGATACCAATACGGTCTCTCGCAATAAACAGGCTTTTTTCTTTAAGGTCGTAAAATGCCAGTGCAAAAAAGCCATTTACCTTTTCAAGTGCTTCTGGGCCATGCGTTATGAGCAACTGAAGTAGTACTTCCGTGTCACTTTTCGACCGAAAAGTAACCCCTTTAGCTACTAGCTGTGACTTTAATTCTTTGTAATTGTATATCTCTCCA
>JBCCIX010000305.1:0-5504 GCA_039028075.1 Bacteroidota bacterium
ATGAACAACTTTTTCAGACCATGAGGGAACTCAGGCTTCCTTATCCAGCCGCAGAGGAATTATTTCGAAGAATGGTTTTTAACGTACTCGCTAAAAACTGTGACGATCATTCAAAAAATTTTGCTTTCAGGCTAAAAAAAGGTGAAAAATGGGAGTTGAGCCCGGCTTATGATGTATGTCACGCCTTTCGCCCTGATAGCCCATGGGTGAGTCAGCATGCGTTGAGCGTTAACGGTAAACGAACACATATTACGAAAAATGATCTGGAAGCAGTAGCCCGTGCGATGAGCGTAAAAAAAGGTTCGGTGATTATTGACCATATAAATGCATTGGTCAAGCGATGGCCTGAATTTGCCGAAGAACACAAAGTGCCTGCTGCCAAAAGAGATGAAATTACCGCTACACTAACTACTTTTTAGTCATCTGTGCGCTTTTACACTACCTCATTCAATTCGAGATGTGCTTAATTCCTCACTGGCCTCATGGATACTCCGGACGTTACAGCAACTGGATATTATTAAAGACAAAAAGTATCGAAGTGATTCTTTTTATATGAATTAGTTTACAGCATTTCCGCCATTTGAATGTAATTACCGCTGGTGTCAATCGAACACCACGATCCTAACTGTCCCATATCCGTTGGCTTGACCTTAAATTCCGCATCCATTCACCAGTCTTTCGTATTCCAGTTCCACATTTTCTACATCAAATTGGGTCCAAGGGATACCTGCTTTCATTAATGCCTATTGGTAGACTTTACACGGTTCAAAATGTAAAGGGGCTGGCTCTAGCTAGAGCGCTGGTCCATCCTTCCATTCCGGGGAAACTAGCGTCAACTTTCTATTCCACCTTCTAAGGGTATGTCCTTAGCTTCGAAACCTGTTGTGTAGCAAGTTTCCGATACACTCATGCCTTTTCTTAGATATTCTTTTGACCGCTCAAGACGTACCTTAATTAGATATTGCTTTGAACTCAAGCCATAATACTTCTTAAAAAGTCGTAACAAATGATACTTAGAAGTAAAACGTGTGCGCGACAGAAAATCTAGATTAAGCTCCCGCTCAAAATTATTATTGATATAATTACGGGTATTGATAACGGTCTAAGGCTGTTTTTCATTTGGAAAACATATACTTCTTATCCGTTCGATCTCTGCATAGAACTTCACCGCTTGTTGCAAAACCAACCTTTCCAGATCTCACCAGTTCGTGAATCGACGCGAATTGGTGTTTTCTAGATATTCTACCTGCGGCCTAGGGCAAGTTGATCCTTCTTCCAATCTACAGCGCCTGACCCTAAGTTTCCCGTTTATGCCAAACGCATTTCTAAGGATTGGGATTCTCCTAATCAATTCATAAAGTAACACACATACTGCTCCGGTAATCAAAACAATAAGCGCGAATTGTAGAACTACCGGAATCCCCAAAGGCAAGATCAACCAAGCAGCTCCGTAAAGTACAAACATGTGAATAATGTAAATCGGGTACACTGCCTTACTGAGGTAAGTCAAGACTTTGCTGGGTCGATTCAGGTATTGATAAGCATAGCCAAACAAACTCATGATCCATAGATTAGATTCTATGGCCATCAAGAAGTTGGGTCCGGCAGTATCGTTTACTAGAAAACGCACCATAAACATCAGGGCTGCTGCTCCAAGATATAGGGCCTTCCACTTTAATGCTGTTTTCCAAAAGGGTTGACCTACGTACACCAGGATAAAACCTAAGAAGAAGGCCAAAAAGCCCATAGCATAACCATGCCCTGTTTGGGCATACAAGGAAAAGATGTCTGGTTTTACTAATACTACTTCAACTACGAAGAAGATGGAGATGGCCACAGGTCCCAGAGGATTACTCATGATTTGACTTAATACTCTTCTAAACTTTCCGTCTTGCTTTCTCATCAAGTAGAAGAACAGGGGGAATAGGATTGAAATGTAAATAGCAATGTTTCCCAAGAACCACAAATGTGCCGGGTGTGCGAAGTAGCTCATGTTTTGGCCGTAGAAATCCTGAAAGATGAAGAAGTGTAAAGGGACTACCGCTACGATACCGAAGAGATAGGGTAAAAGAATTCGCTTTCCTCGTTCTAATAGGAGTTGCTTTACATTTCTCTTGCGCATGGCAAAGTAAACCCCCATACCAGACACGAAGAACAGTAAAGGAATTCTCCAAACATTTAACAAAGTCATTGGGGTCCACAAACCTTCCATTAATTCATTACTCCGCATAAAGCCAACGAATACGGCCCACGGTTGAAAAATGATGGCTATGTGGTAGATGAGGAGCAGTCCAATCGCAATTACACGCAACCAATCGATGTCGTATCTTCTTTCAATGTTCATGATTTCTGGCATTTATGATTTTAAGAGGTGAATTATTTCAAAATTTCAGCTACGACTGGTCTGTTCTTCTCTATCTCTGTTAAGTCGAGCTTTAAACCTAATGGCCCTAATTGTGCTTGCATCATTTCATAAACAGGCTTGATCTCAGCAAATGGACCACTGATCGTTTCCAGGGCAGTCGCGCCGAAGTTGTTCTTTTTACTTTGATCCACTTTGGCATCCACTAGCATTTGTACCAATTCTATTCTACAGAAGAAGGCCGCCACGTGTAAAGGAGATGAGCCATCGTTATTTTGTATTTCAAGATCGGCGCCGGCTTCAATCAATGCACTTGCAATTTCTGCATGGTTGAAAGTGATGGCAGAGATCAATGGAGTTGACCCACCCATGGGCTCTTTGCTATTCAAATCACTTCCGGCTTCGATGTGCTGTTGAACGGCTTTTAGGTTCCCATACAATACAGCGGTGTGAATGTCTATATCCGGAGCTTGCACTGCACTGCTTACCTGAGTGTTTTTTGAGTCGGTTTGGTTCTGTGAGCATGCAGGAAAAAGAAAAGCGATTAGACTAAGAACCAACATTGTTTTTGCTGTTTTCATTTTTAACTGATTCATGATGTTTTGTTTTTGTGTTTAAAAAATTTGATAAAGCAAAGGTCTGTAGAAGGCCATTCAACGATGTAACAGCTATGTTGCGGAGTGTATAAGCTTTGGGGATAAGGCGAAAACTATGGCGCAAGCGTATAAATTATGACGCAAGCCTTGCTTTTTACCTCGTTGCTACCGCCATTTCCTTACCATTGGACTTGGCTGTTTTTTTTATAATTTCGAAGTAAGATTTTCGCTCATGTCGGACTCAAATACTTATCCAAAACCATTTGTTAAAGCGGCTGAAGCACTCATTTTAGCGAATGTGGAAGATGAGAGCTTTGGAGTATCTGAATTGGCAGAAGCCATGCACATGAGTCGCTCCAATTTGCTGAGAAAGATCAAAAAAAGTAGCGGGATCTCTGCGAGTCAATTTATTCGTCAGGTTCGATTGAAAAAAGCTATGGAGCTGCTTGGGGAGACTTCATTGACGGCTTCAGAAGTTTCATTCAAGGTTGGCTTCGCCAGTACTTCTTATTTTACCAAATGCTTCAGAGAGTATTATGGGTATCCACCGGGAGAGGTGGGCAAGCAAGGAGATGCTGAAAATGATGGGGGCGGGCCATCTACCAGACAGCGCCAGTTAGCGGCCATTATGTTTACCGATATAGCGGGATATACCTCTCTCATGCAACAAGACGAAAAGAAGGCCATTGCATATCGAGAACGACACCGAGAGGTATTTGATAACACCACTAAGAAATATAAAGGGCGTATACTTCAATACTACGGCGATGGTACATTAAGTACCTTCCCCAGCGCAATTGATGCGGTGCACTGTGCCCTTGAAATGCAACTGGCTTTCACCCAGGGTGAGCCCAGGATTCCAATTCGAATAGGTATCCATTCGGGAGACATTATTGTTACCCATGAAGAGGTTATCGGGGATGGCGTTAATGTGGCTGCCCGTATTGAATCTTTGGCGGAAATGGGAAGTGTTTATGTTTCTGACAAGGTGTACGATGAAATAAAAAACCAACCGGATCTGATTACGGCATTAAGAGGGATGCATACACTCAAAAATGTGACAAAGCCTATTGAAGTTTACGCGGTTTCTAATGCGTTACTCGGCAGTATTGATGCGCAAGACTCCGGGGTCATCGTAGAATCAAGAAATGTAGTCCCTTGGAAGTTGATTTTAGTGAGTATCGCAGCGATCATTGTTTGTGGTGTTGTCTATTTTAAAACTGCGTACCAATCTGATTTAGCAGATCTTGAGAAGTCCATCGCGGTCTTACCCTTTAAGAATGAGAGTAGTGATTCTTCCAATGTATACTTTGTTAACGGTTTGATGGAGTCAACCTTAACCAAATTGCAGAAGATCAATGACCTGAAGGTGATTAGCAGAACTACTTCTGAGAAGTATAGACAAAGCGAAAAGAGTATCCCTGAGATCGCTGAAGAGTTGGAGGTAAATTATGCGGTGGAAGGAAGTGGTCAAAAAGTGGGAAACCTGGTGTTGCTAAATATTCAATTGATTGAAGCGGCCAGTGACAAACCGATATGGTCGGAGCAGTATAAGAGAGAGTTCGAAGACATTTTTGAATTGCAAAACGAAATTGCACGAGAGATTTCCATTGCCATCAAGGCGGTGGTTACGCCGCAAGAGTTAGAAAATATCCGGAAACGACCAACGGAGAACCTGCAAGCCTATGATTACTTTTTACAAGCTTTAGATCCTTTTTACAGCTGGACTCCCGAGGGTTTGAACAAAGCCATTGCCTTATTTGAAAAAGCCATTGAAGAAGATCAGCAGTTTGCCATTGCCTATGCAAACATTGCGATCTCCTACTATCTTTTGGATATGTTTCAAGAGCAAAAGCAGTATACCGAAAAGATCAATAGCTATTCGGATCAAGCCCTTTTGTATGATTCCAAATCGGATGTAAGTTTAACGTCCAAAGCGTTCTATTATATTCAAAACCGTGAGTATCGTTTGGCTTTACCTCATTTGCAGAAAGCCTTAGAATACAACCCTAACTCGGCGCTGGCTTATCGAATGTTGGCAGATTTTTACGCCTTCTATGAACCCAACACCGAGAAATACTTACAATATGCTTTACAAGGCAGCCAGTTAGATGTTATGGGCAACGATTCTATTTCTACTTCTTATGGGTATTTGCAATTGAGTAATGCTTTAGTGCAAGCTGGATTTTTTGAAGCCGCATTCAAATATGTAAATCTTTCGTTAGACTACGACCCCGAAAATAACTTTGCTCCACACCTAAAAGTCTTTGTGCAGTTTGCCCGGGATAAGAACTTTGAGCGTACCCAACATCTGTTGACTAACTTATGGGAGAAGGATACCAGTCGCTTAGACATCCTGCAGGATTTGGGCAAGATTTATTTTGGCCAGGAAAAGTATGACAGCGCCTACTATTACTACGACAAATTAGTGCGCCTGAGAGAAGCCAGTAATCTCAATCGCTATGTGGAGGAGAACCTAAAAATTGCCAGGGTATACCAGCTAATGGGCAAGACAGAAAAGGCAGATGAATTATTCGCGGCATATG
>JBCCIX010000306.1:0-5487 GCA_039028075.1 Bacteroidota bacterium
CATAGCTGTATTTCTTGCAGAAATACTTTACAAGTGTATTAAAGAACAGGAAAATTGCTCTCCGCTGTTCAATTTCATACATGATTCAATTTTTAGCTTGGATGCCAAAAAAGATCAGTTTGAAGATTTTCACCTTCAGTTCTTGTTTAAATTGTCTGATTACTTAGGTTTCGGGATGGCTGATTCGATATCCGTATTGAATGATAGTACACTTCGCTTATTGAATGCGCCATACCAGAAAGAACATCGCCTTTCTGGAAGTGACCGAAGAGATACTTTAAAGCACATTGTTGATTTTTACAAAACGCATATTGATGGGTTTGGCGAGGTGAAGTCAATTTCAGTGCTTAGCGAGGTGCTACAGTAATTTGATGCCATCCTTTCATCAGCGGTGGAATTTATCCTTATTCTGCCGACCGAAATACTTTTACCTTCCAAATCTATTACCCTAATGCGCTCAAATTTTGAACGGCAATAGATACGCACCTATAGACAAGTGGTTAGGAGTCTGTGGTAATTCCGATAATGTCTTTCAATATCAAGCGCATTTCTTGCCTATAATTTAGAGAATCTACCTGATCGCGTCAGGCAACCTGTCTGAAATACAATGCAATAACATACAAGACTTATATAAAATTTCTGTCAAACGGACCGTTTTAGGAATTAATCGGATCTACAATAAAATAAGTAAACTGGGCTTTCACGTGCCAAGAGCTCGAAGAAGTTAAAAGACTCTTAGTCTACTACTTTTTCGAAACCAATTTGAACGCAACCCTGCGGTTTGAAGATCTGGAAGCCTCATCTTTTCCAAACGATAAGGGCATTTTCTCCCCTCGCCCAACAACTTCTATTCGATCCCTGGATATTCCTTTTGTTACTAGAAATGATTTGACTGCCTTTGCTCTGGATAATGAGAGTTCTAGGTTGTAGGCTGCGGAGCCCCTCTCATCGGCATGTCCTATCAATACTAAAGAGTACTTCTGATGGTTTTTTAGGTAGGCGACCAGTTCTCTAAGTTCCAGTTCATCTGTAATTCTAATCTCTGCACTATCAAAGCCAAAATGTATTTTTTCAAGATGATATATCGAGTCCGATTCATACTTAAGAGCAAGCGCTTGCTGCTTAACTTCCGTAATTGAAATATCATCCAAATAGTAATAGGCAGCTATTGATAGCATATGATGCCGCGTTTTTCTTGATTTAAGTTGATATGTTTTTAATTTCTCATTCGAAATAAAATTGCCAACGGTGATAAACTGCTCACCTCCTTTTGCCCTGTAGTCCATATCAAACTCTTCCCAGCCACCGGTTTGCGGTTGCAAAGCGTTTTCTCTGGTCAAAGATAAGGTGGGCTCTACCTCAATTCTATTGGCTTTTAAAAACTTAATTTTATTATTCGTTAACAAGACACCAAGGGCATCGCTGACAAATCCGCAATTGTTTGCTAGTCGAAATTTAAAACTTATTCTATAATGTGTTTTTGGTTTCAGCGGTTCTCCCAACTCACCTTGAATGTATTCTCTGTACTCCGAACCTTTCAAGTAAGTAATAATTCCAGTGTAGGCCCTGCCCTCGGCAGCCTCTGCGTTACCGGCCCAATTGTACGGTATTCCAGCCTCTTTTGAACATTTATTAAAGTAGTCGGGCGTTCCTTCGTTTGCCGAATACCAATGATCCACAACTTCTGACCGGTATTTTGTGGTCAGATCGTCAGGACATTTTGAGTGTTGCTCAAAACCAGGATTAAGTAGTAAGTTCTGACCGACAGACATAGTAAATGGCATAACCAATAGTATTATAACGCTCACAAGGTTCTTCATACGCATAGCAACTACACCAGCCACTGGCCTCCCTAAAATTTTTATTTGGCTATTTGATTCCTGATTCAGTATTTCTATCTTTGCAGTCCTTTTGCTAAAAAATCGCGAAGGTAGTAGCAATTATTTGCTCAAACGAATAACAGAATGTCTGGCATAATAGGAAAAAAAATCGGTATGACTAGTGTTTATGGTGCCAATGGAAATAATATTCCATGCACGCTGATAGAGGCTGGTCCTTGTGTGGTAACACAAGTGAAAAACGAGGATACTGACGGCTATACGGCTGTGCAGTTAGGTTACGGGGAACGTAAGGAAAAAAATACCCCCAAAGCGTTACTAGGACATTTCGCTAAAGCTCAGACCTCTCCTAAAAGGGAGGTGGTAGAGTTCAGGGATTTCCGAGTAGAATTTGAAGGGGGAGTTCAGTTAGGCCAAGAAATCAGTATTTCGGACGTATTTGAAGAAGGTGATTTCGTGGACGCTATTGGTACTTCTAAAGGAAAAGGATTTCAAGGCGTAGTTAAGCGTCATGGTTTCGGCGGTGTAGGCCAACGAACCCACGGACAACATAACCGAGAGAGAGCGCCCGGGTCCATTGGTGGAGCATCCTATCCGGCAAGGGTTTTCAAAGGAATGAGGATGGCAGGACGTACGGGTGGTGCTAGGGTCAAAGTACTAAACTTACAGGTTGTGAAAATAATACCTGAAAAGAATCTGGTCCTCGTAAGCGGTTCCGTCCCAGGTGCAAATAATTCAACTGTAATACTAGAGAAATAATGAACGTAGCAGTAGTTAACCAGAGTGGTGAAGATACAGGCAGAAAGGTTTCTCTTGCTAAAGAGGTTTATGGAATTGAGCCCAATGATCATGCTATTTATCTTGACGTAAAACAATACTTGGCGAATCAGCGTCAAGGGACTCACAAGACGAAAGAAAGAGCGGAAATAGTGGGATCCACCAAGAAAATTAAAAAACAGAAAGGTACCGGAACCGCACGCGCAGGTAGTATTAAGTCTCCCATATTCAAAGGAGGAGGCCGTGTTTTCGGACCTCAGCCGAGAGATTACTCGTTCAAGCTGAACAAAAAATTAAAAATTTTAGCCAGAAAATCAGCGCTGTCTTACAAAGCAAAAGATAAGCGTATCAACGTTATCGAAGACCTTTCTTACGAGGCTCCAAAAACCAAAGCCTACGTGGATATGCTTCGAGCACTTTCAGCTACTAATACAAAAACACTTTTGGTCTTGGGCGAGGTAGATAAAAATGTGGTTTTGAGTAGCAGGAATCTGAAGAACGCCAATATCGTGACCGCTGATAGTCTTAATACGTATCATGTGTTGGATGCCGATACACTCATCTTGAGCGAAAGTTCGGTTGAGAAAATTAACAACCTATTAAATAGTTAACCATGGGAGTATTAGTCAGGCCACTCGTTACTGAAAAAGTTTCTGTGTTAAATGAGAAAGGGAAGTACGGATTTATCGTTGATCGAAAAGCGAATAAAATCGAGATCAAAAAGGCGGTAGAGAAAATGTACAGCGTCACGGTTGAAGATGTTAATACCATGAACTACTTCGGTAAGAAAAAATCTCGTTATACAAAATCTAAAATTATCGAGGGTAGAACAGCATCTTTTAAGAAAGCTGTGGTAACTGTGGCAGATGGTGATGTCATAGATTTTTACGGAGAAATTTAAGAAGGGAGAAATGGCAATTAAAAAAATGAGACCGGTAACACCGGGTCAAAGATACCGAGTAGCTCCAGCGTTCACTGAGATCACTACGGCCGTTCCTGAAAAGTCACTCACCGTCACGAAGAAAAAAAGTGGTGGTCGAAATAATACGGGTAAAATGACCATGCGCTACATGGGAGGTGGCCATAAACAGAAGGTAAGAACTATCGATTTTAAAAGAAATAAATTCGATGTACCTGCTACCGTTAAAACCATTGAATACGATCCTACCAGATCGGCTCGAATTGCGCTCTTGTTTTACGCTGACGGCGCAAAAGCGTATATCATTGCTCCAGAAGGATTAACTGTGGGGCAGAAGGTAATTTCAGGAGAGAATGTAGCTCCTGAAGTAGGTAATACACTGCCGATCAATAAAATTCCTTTAGGGACAATTGTACATAATGTAGAAATGAAGCCTGGAAAGGGTGGAGCGATTGCGAGAAGCGCAGGGTCGTACGTTCAACTCACTGCTCGTGAAGGTAAATATGCTACCGTGAAACTACCTTCGGGCGAAACAAGGCGAATTTTAGTGACTTGTTTGGCTACCGTTGGTTCAGTCTCTAATTCAGACCACATGAATGTGAGTTTAGGAAAGGCCGGTAGAAAAAGATGGCTAGGGAGGCGACCTAGAACAAGGGGTGTAGCCATGAACCCTGTTGATCATCCCATGGGAGGTGGAGAAGGCAAGTCGTCAGGCGGACATCCTAGGTCGCGGACAGGTTTATTAGCTAAAGGCAAGAAGACGAGAACCCCTAAGAAATATTCTAATAATCTAATTATAAGTAGAGGTAAGAAATAATGGCTAGATCATTAAAAAAAGGACCTTACATCGATTTTAGGCTCGAAAAAAAGGTGGATGCCATGAATGAGTCAGGAAAGAAATCTGTCATCAAAACTTGGTCAAGGAGATCAATGATTTCACCTGACTTTGTAGGGCATACATTCGCAGTGCATAACGGAAACAAATTTATACCTGTCTATGTCACAGAAAATATGGTAGGCCACAAGCTGGGAGAATTCTCGCCCACGAGAAACTTCCGCGGGCATGTAGGTAAAAAAGACAAGGGCAGGCGATAATTATGGAAGCAGTAGCTAAACTTAAAAATGTACCTACCTCACCCAGAAAAATGAGGATGGTAGCTGACTTGATTCGAGGTGAAAAAGTCAATCGAGCTTTGAACATCTTAAAATTTGAACCTAAAGAAGGTGCCGCACGTTTGGAAAAACTTCTTCTTTCGGCTATTTCCAATTGGGAGCAGAAGAACGAGGATATGGATCTGGAAGATGCTGACCTTTTCATTAAGGAGATTAGAGTGGATGGTGGCAGAATACTTAAAAGGCTAAGACCGGCACCCCAGGGACGTGCTCATAGAATTAGAAAAAGATCAAACCACGTCACGCTTGTTCTTGATAGTGGTGCGCCTCTCGAAGAGGAAATAGTGGAAGTAGAAGAAAACAAAGACGACAAATAATGGGACAGAAAGTAAACCCGATAGCCTTCAGGCTTGGTATTGTGAGAGGATGGGATTCAGCATGGTACGGAGGCAATGACTTTTCTGATAAGCTTGTTGAAGACCACAAAATCAGGAAATATGTGCGGGCGCGCATACCCAAAGGAGGTATTTCAAAAGTGGTAATTGAGAGAACTTTAAAGCGTATTACGCTTACTGTCCATACTGCTCGTCCTGGGGTCGTGATTGGAAAGGGGGGCGCCGAAGTGGATAAGATCAAAGAAGAGCTTAAGAAGTTGACCGGCAAAGATGTTCAAATCAATATTTTTGAAATCAAGCGCCCTGAATTGGACGCAAAACTTGTGGGAGAATCTGTGGCACAACAGCTTCAGGCGAGAATATCTTACAGGAGAGCGATGAAACAAGCTATAGCTTCTGCAATGCGGGTCGGGGCCGAAGGTATTAAAATCAAGGTAGGGGGTCG
>JBCCIX010000307.1:0-5483 GCA_039028075.1 Bacteroidota bacterium
ATGCGTGCTGCTAAGCTATTTACTAATGGCAAATCATAGTGTTAGCTTACCGTGATCTCATACGACCGGAAATTATCAACTCGATTGAAGGATTAGAATTGGTGTCCAAAGTCGTGGTTGACAATTTCTTTCACGGTCTTACGCGCAGCAGGAGAGTGGGAACAGGACAGGAATTTAGCCAGTATCGAAGTTATGAACCTGGTGACGACCTCCGTTTACTGGATTGGAAAATGCTAGCCCGATCCTCTCGATACTACATTAGACAAGCGGAGGTAGATACTAGCGTGGTTGTTAAATTCATCATTGATGCCACCAAATCCATGGAGCATACCGAAGCAGGTGTTTCAAAAATTGATTTTGCTAGATTGATCGCTGCTTCCATTGGATACTTGGCTCAAAACCAGGGCGATAATATTGGTTTGCACGCTGTTGGAGAGCTTGATACTGTGGCAGTACTTCCAAAAATGGACAAACAACACTTTAGTCGGTTTTTATTCGGATTAACCCAGATACGTTGTTCCGGAAAGTGGCCTGAATTTCGTAAAGTAGAAAAGCAATTGCACGGTCGTCGTAAAGAGAAAGAACTCTTGCTATTTGTGACAGATTTTCATGAACATGACAGCGAACTTTTTCACTTTATTGGTAAACAGAAAACTCCGAGAAACGAAGTAGTTGTTATTCAACTCGTAGGAGAGCGTGAACTAAAACTGAATTATAGAAACATGGTGTCTCTTCAGGATCTGGAAACCGGAGAGATCATAAGATTAAACCCCGATGAAGTAAAAAGCGGTCACATTCTGGCGGTTCAAAACAAATACGATGAACTCAAAAGAGTACTGTTAGATAAACAGGTGGAATATCATTTACTGCGTCTTGATGATCCTTTGGAAGATAGTTTAGCTGCTTTTTTGAAGACTAGAAATCGCTTGGTCAAATGAGTTTCTCCAATCCGGTCTACTTATGGGGGCTTTTAGGTCTAATGGTTCCGTTGGCTATACACTTATGGAGCAAGCGCCAGGCGCACATCGTTAGGGTAGGCAGTATCCGTAATTTTCCCGTGTTTGAATCTAAAAAGTCAAGAAGTGTCAGGCTTAATGAGATCGTACTGCTTTTTTTACGATCATTTTTGGTTCTCTTGTTCGTGTTCACCTTGGCAGGCCTTAGCTTAACCTCCAAAGAAGCAAAAGCCAATTTAACGCTCATTGATCAAAACGTACTCCGGGATCCTGATTATGCGATTTTTATTGATAGCCTGGCCAAGACAGTGCAAGAGCTTAGGCTATTTGCTCCGGGCTTTCCCATGCTAAATGGCATCGGTGATACCTCCCGCACCGGAAGATCTGCACCGCTGGATCATTGGGACATGATCAATTCGCTTGCTTCGCTAAATGCTGATAGCATTGTAATTTATTCCAAGACTTACCTGTCAGATTTCAAAGGAGATAGACCGCTGATGAGCGTTCCTTTCAAATGGCTGACCTTACCTGAAAAATCAGAGAAAATGCACATCGTAGATGCATATGAGTCAGCTTCAGGACGTATCCGTTGTTTTGTTGTTTTTACCGGTGATCAATTGATCAGGACTGAAATTGTGGAGGTCACCGAACTGCCCGGAGCGCAATTAAACAAAGCAGCTACGGGTAGTCTTGAAGTTAAATTAGGTAATGGCCCGTGGCTACCGGTTAAGAAGCATACAACAAGAAACGTGTCTCTTTTTTACAGCTCAGATTTTGAGTACGATGGCATGTATCTAAAGGCTGCGATAGAGGCCATTGAAAACTATTTGGATATTGAAATTGAAGTTGCCACCACGAAGGATGAAAATATACCTCCGCGAGGTACGAGCATATGGCTAAGCATTGATCCTCCACCTGATTCCACACGATCCCGGTATGCGTTGATCTATCAACATGATGAGTTTGCTGAAAGTATAATAGTTAAAAATGGCAATGGTTACGTGCTTACTGATCGCTTGGATCGAGACAACGTATTTGAGAAAGACCTAGTCGGGCTGTTGCTTCCCATATTTCACGATGTAGACGAGGTTTATGCCAAACGAGATAGCCTTGATACCAGAGTTATGCCTTCCAAACAAATTACATCGATCGAAAGCAAGGGTAAGCACTTGATGGAAACAGACAAAGCCAGTGCTTCTACTGTTCTTTGGGCCTTAGTGGCTTTACTTTTAATGATTGAGAGAGTCGTAGCGCATAGGAGAAAACAATGAGAGAGAAAGCTTTACACATCGTTGACCGAATGTTATTCAAATGGAGGGCGCTTCAGATCTTAGAGATTGTTCTTTGCAGCTTAATTGTATTCGCAACAGCTTTCTTTCTGGAATTGGACGGTCTATCTAGCGTAGTGGTCACCTTAATTACCTTCATGCTATTATTTTTTTGGAGGAAACCCGGGAAAAATGACCATGAGGCCTTAGCGGTACTGATCAATCAACAGTTACCTTCTGTGCAATACAGTACCCATCAAATCTTTACCGATGATTCACATCTCACTACCTTAGGCAAACTGCAACAGTATCGCGCGGCTCAGGCATTGGTCAATGATTCGGCCAAAATAAAGCTTCCTTTTCGATGGAATAGAGTAATCAGGATCTTTCTATTTTGTTCATTTGGGGTACTATTGCATCCGGCCGTTTCCCGATTTTTTAGTGAAGCAGACTTGCCCGCAGCCGATTACGAAACTGAGGATAGCGGAATTCTTTTAGATGAATCTTCTGCGGTCCCAGATGTCCATCCCAGGGTGGTTGAATTCAGTATTACCGCTACTCCACCTACGTATACCGCCGAGCTCCCGGTTTTACAAGCTGCCCCAGAATTAGAGGTCATCGAGGGTTCAAGGGTTAAATGGAAGATCATCGTGAATACACCCGTTGATTCACTTTTTTTGGTCACCTCTACGGCAAAAAAATACCCTGTAGAACGCATTGATAGTCTGATTTACCAAGCATCCGCGACAATAAAAGGAAATGGATTTTATAAATTCTTGCTTACAAAAGACGGGGAGAGCCATTCCACTGACCTTTTTCCAGTAGAAGTAATCTTAGACCAACCTCCTGCACTACAAATCAAGGGTATTGACCAACGCGAAGAGTTTGATTACGGTCAAGAGAAAAAAGTAAGTTTTGATTGCCTCATTACGGATGATTTTGGGCTCACTGCGTCCTACATTATTGCTACCGTAAGTAAAGGAAGTGGAGAGTCAGTAAAGTTCAGAGAACAAAAACTTCTTTTTAACGAGAAAATACAAGCTGGTGATAGGTCAGTTCAGTTGTCAAAAACGATTGATCTAAGCGCCTTGGCTGTGACACCGGGAGATGAACTTTACTTTTATGTGGAGGCCGTGGATAATAGACCACCCAATAATCAAAGAAACAGGACCGCAACCTATTTCCTTACTGTTTTAGATACTACAAAAATAGAGTTCTCTATCGCGGGCGATCTTGGGGTTGATGTGATGCCAGAGTACTTCAGAAGCCAGCGTCAGATTATTATCGATACCAAAAAACTTATAGCACGTAAGGGGGAGTTACAAGAATCTGATTTCAACTTTACCAGTAATGAATTAGGTTTTGATCAGAAATCATTACGTATTAAATACGGTCAATTCATGGGGGAGGAGTTTGAAACAAGTACGTCAAGCACTGTGAGAGAATCACCCGATGAGGACACTTCAAATCGTAATCTTTTAAAGGAGTTTTTTCATAAGCATGATAGCGAAAATGAACACAACATCGTGGATAGCCACGACCATGATCACAACCACCACCACGATCACGATCACAACCACGATCACGGCCATGGCCATGAACAAGATCTCGGTCAAGAGGAGGAAGAGAACCCGCTGGAAGAATACCAGCATATACATGATGATCCTGAAGAAGCCACTTTTTTTACAGTTAGCGTAAAGGAAAAACTCAGAAGAGCGCTGCGTGAAATGTGGGATTCCGAATTGTACTTACGATTATACAAGCCGGAAAAATCGTTAACCTATCAGTATAGAGCCCTTAAGTTGTTAAAAGAAATAAAGAACCAAGCCAGAGTTTACGTGCACCGCATAGGGTTTGATCCTGCGCCGATCAAAGAAGATGCCCGATTAACAGGGGATGTGGATGAGGTTAAAAATACGAGCAGAATTTTAGAGGTTGAAGCAACGGAGGTACAGACAATTCATGCCGCCTCTCAGATCTTGCAAAAGATGGTAGAGAATGGAGATACCTTCACCGGGGCCGAACGAGTTAAACTAAAGTCCGCCGGTACTACATTAGGGCTGTGGGCAGTAGAAAATCCGGGAAAATACCTTGAAACCCTGAGCTTGCTAAATCAATGTATCGCGCTAAATGGTCGGGATCAAACAGTAACGCTGAGCTTACTTCAACGATTTTTGAAGCTAATTGATCCGGAGCCAAAAAATAGCAGTGCGATGTCTTATCCTCAAGATGCTCTGTCACAAATTTTTAGAGAAAATCTGGATCAGTTCAGAGATTGATGTATTTCGCAAATCCTGATATTTTAGTTGGATCAGTGGTGGTATTATGTTTATTCATCGCGCTCACTGTATTAGAAGTAAACAGAGCAAGCAAACGAAAGTACGGGAGGATATTTACTACGTTTATTCTGGCACTATCACTCTTCATGCTCTTTGCGCGGCCTGTAGTACGGAGGACCGTCGAAAAAAGTAAGCTTATCATATTAACTCCTAGGTTCCGGGAGGCCCAGCTCGACAGTCTAACATCTGTTTATCCCTCGGCAAGTATCGCAGACTGGGATACTTTACAGAGCGCATTCAATCGATTTAATAAAATCTTTGTGATCGGATCGGGAATTCCTTTATACGACATATGGAAATTGGAAGGACTAGATGTCAACTATTTGGGAGCACCAAGTATTCCCGGTTACCAAGCGATTCACTTTCCTGATCGTGTCGTCCAGGACGAAGTGGTTCGAATAATGGGCAGATACAGTAATGTCGCACAAGATTCTTTGAAACTTCGTCTCAGGCTTTATGATATGGTGTGTGATTCTACTTTTCTTGCCCCAGGATTAAACCAGCCGTTTGAACTGACCGCAACAGCTTTGCTACCTGGTAAATTTGAATTCTCGATTGAAATTTATAGTAAGGACAGTGTGGTCTCCACAGAGACAATACCACTGGAAATTTTAGGGTCAAGGAAATATCGGATTTTGATGGTAAACACGTTCCCCACATTTGAACTTCGGTACCTCAAAAATTATCTGGTAAACGACGGCCACGAAGTAATAGTTCGTAATAACATCTCAAAAGAACGCTTTGCCTACGAACGATACAACACCACGCTACCGAATCTTACTAGGCTTACTCAAGAGTACCTCAGTAAATTTGATATATTGCTCCTGGATTTAGGAACCTTAAGTACATTCAATGGCTATGAACGAAATGAGATGGTAAAATCTGTGCAGAACGGATTGAGTCTTTTTTTCTTGCCAGAA
>JBCCIX010000308.1:0-5481 GCA_039028075.1 Bacteroidota bacterium
ATTTTTAATGCCTTGGCGATTAAGTTTATTTTCCATCAAATAGATTAACGACCTGTTGATTAATCTGTTTTGTAATTAGATTAAAGTTAGGAATTATGCTAGAGATCGTGATCAAAAATATATACTAGCGCTAAATCAATGCTTAAATGACGGTGTAGTGGGCGTAAATTTTTAGATTGGTCAAAGTGTAAAAACGAGCATAGCCGCAGACTTTGCAACACAGAATACCCAAAAAGATACTGCCCGGTTTAGGCTTGACCTTATATAAGGACTAGCTTTACCTGAAGCCGCGGTCGAACAAGTCTAAGATCTGAGGTTCTCTACTCTTTTAGTTATAAATCCTAACCCTTTAGACTAGCCTTAGAGTTAGGACAAGTTTATAAATTAACTGCACCGGGCCGCCCTGTAAAACGTAGGATTATTCCTCCTTTGCATTGAGAGTTCAAAAAAACATTTCTCCATGAGACCCATGTGATTGCCCCTTACTTCATTTCTAATTGTCGTGTCTACATCCAATAGCTATAGTATATACTTATCTTTCTAATTCGTGGCAAAATCAAAGTGTAAATTGAAAATGAGTGAAATATTAACCTTTTACGTCATTCCGTATCCCGATGGTCTATATGGTCTATCGGGAGGAGGAACTGCCATTCAGAAAGTAACCGCCGGATTTTCCAAATGGCAAAGTTCTTCACTCGACATGAATTTATTACGTAAAAGGCAATCGTGACCATTTGAAATGCACCCAACAGATATGCATAAAAACCACTAAACACACATTCCTCGATTAAAATAGAAAAGAGGCAAAAGCCTCTTTCATACCATTCATCAATTATCCGGCTATAAAAAGTTCGTCAATCGAATGAAATAATCAATTTAAAATTACTGACATCCGAGTAAACAATATCGCTATGTTAATCATAATTCGAAAAAAACCCCTACCAGCCTGTCGGCAAGGCAGGAATCCCCTGAAGGGGACTTCCCTAATTTAAATAGGCACCCCTTCAGCTTTAGCTGGGGGTCTTTTTGAATTTATTGAAAAATCTATGTTTAAAGACATGAGGAATAGATTTCTATTGCATATTTATTTTAGTCGGATGCCACTAATTCAAAATAAACTTAATCGGCATCACTTTATTTACTTTCACAGGTACTCCTCTTTGTTTGCCCGGTTTCCACTTTGGTGGTTTATTAAAAATGCGGAGAACCTCTTCATCGCACCCGACACCAATGCCTTTGGCTATCTTTATGTTAGTCATTTCCCCTTTTTCGTTCACCACAAAGCTCACATATACTGTCCCTTCGATACCCATTCGTCTCGCTGGTCCTGGATATCTCAATTTCTTATTCACAAATTTGTAAAAAGCCTCAAAACCACCTTCCGGTTCAGGCATGCTTTCCACTATGTCAAAAGGCAGCTCATTTACCGGTTCTTTTTCAAGTTCAATAAATGCTTCCGGGGGATCTGGGATGGTTTCTGTATCGATAATCACATCGGGCACTTTTATTTCTGGCTCCGTAGGATCAGCCTCAACCGGAGTATGTAGTACTGGTTTTGGAGGTGGGGGCGGCGGCTTAATTTTTGTGATGGGCGGAATGATTTCTTCGACAAATGTCAACCCAGTAAGGTTCAACGGATTGACGACTTCTTTCTGCTTATATTCAAAAGCAGATACTACTAGTAACAGGGCTGAAAACAACCCAATTTGAAAGAAAAGGCCGGACTTGTTCCTCAGGTCCTTTTCGGGATTCTTACGTTTTTCCATTTTTGTTCATTTTAAGTAAAACCTATTTATCTCGACTCCCTGGCTTTGAGCCGGGAAGTCAATCCTTTTGTGAGCGTTTTTCTCGTGACTTTGAGATCCCCTTTTTGCGGAGCAAGCGACTCAAGGTCGGAAATAACCATGCTCACCTGTCCATTTTCAATGGTAGCGGGCTCTTCATTGGTCATTAACCTTGAGGTGAAATAAACGATGCCCAGCAGCAAGACGAAAAACAGGAACAACAATACCAATTTTAACAACCGCTTCAATCGACTACCGCGCTGATGTTTTCTCATCACATCATAGTAATTCTTATGCCCTTCAATTCGCCTTGAAGTCATCCGATGTCTGCGTAATCGTATTTCGTGTCTTCCCATTATTCTTTCCAATTTAAATTAAACTGGACCCTTAATTTCTCAACCGCCCTGTAGAGCCGCATTTTGGCACCACTCTCACCAATATTTAGTACATACGCGATCTCTTTAAAGCCTAACCCTTCGAAAAATCTTAATTCCAAAATTTCCATCGTAGCTGTTGGCAGGTTGTTGAGTATCACTTTGAGCTGTTGTATCTGAGCATCTGTAAACCCCTCTTCATCGGTTTCAATGAGTTCTTTTACCCGTTCTTCTTCCAGGCTAAAAACCCGATTTCTATTCTTCTTATTAAAATGTTTATTCACCTCATTGGTGGCAATACGGTAAAGCCAGGCCGCAAAAGGCAGCCCCCTAAATTCATACCGCTTTAAATTCTCCAACGCCTTTACAAACGTTTGTGAGCATAGATCATCCGCCAATTGTTCATCATCTGTCCTTCGATAAATGAACTCGAAAATACCTTCGAAATAATGATCATAAATGGCACTGAAGGCCCTTACATCCTTTTTTGAGGCCTCAATGATCTGCTGCTCAGCTGCGATCTCCTCATCGGTCATATGTCTGGCGGTATTCAAGGTGTTCAGGTCTCTGATCAAAGGCATAACCATGGATTTGCAGAAAGACACAGGTAATGGGTAATTTTTCCAATCAACATAAATTTGATCACTGAGCCCCCTATTAGTTGATCCAAAATGAAAAATATTTTTGGTTCAGGTCTATAAACTTCAATACGATTAGACTCCTTGGAGATAACCGGAAAGCTTCGCTATCAGAAGCTCAAAAAGTAAATTACGCCTTATTGCGTAATTTTAGAGCATATATTTTATCAGCCTACAACAAATCGGACTCATGAACAAACGCCTTGCCTTCGCCACTCTTCTCTTGTTAGGATGCATTACCTTCTCTAACTCCGTAGCCCAGCGAAAAAAAAAGTTGGCAACTCCTGCTAATACCTCCGCCATTGCCTTAAAAACCAATGGTATGAAAAAGTACAAAGGTTTTTTCAACTTCTACTACCACGAAAAAGAGGATAAGATCTTACTAGAAATCGATAAGTTCGATCAGGAATTTTTATACGTCAATTCCCTTGCTGCGGGGGTGGGCTCAAATGATATTGGACTGGATCGTAACCAATTAGGAAATGAACGCGTGGTGAAATTTGACCGCAGAGGTCCGAAGATACTCCTTGTTCAGCCCAACTACAGATACCGGGCGCTTAGCAGTAATGCCGATGAACGAAAAGCAGTAGAAGATGCCTTTGCAAAATCCGTGTTGTGGGGATTTAAATTGATCACAGAAGAAAACGGGAAAGTGCTGGTTGATGCCACTGATTTTCTCATGCAAGATGCCCATAACGTTATCGGTCGGTTAAAAAGCTCGCGCCAGGGGAGCTATGCCCTTGATAAAAGCCGATCAGCTTTTTATCTGCAAAGAACGAAGAACTTCCCTGAAAATTCAGAATTTGAAACTACACTTACCTTCAAAGGTTCACCTGCGGGTAGGTATATCCGCAGTGTGACACCCACAACCACTAGTTTCACCGTAAGGCAACACCACTCATTTGTACAACTCCCTGATGATGGTTATACCCCCAGAAAATTTGACCCAAGAGCCGGATATTTTGCTACTATGTATATGGACTATGCCACCCCAATCAGTGAAGACATTGAAAAAAGGTTCATCACACGACATCGACTGAAAAAGAAAAATCCCTCTGCTGCGGTGAGTGAGGCGGTTGAGCCAATTGTTTACTATTTAGATCGCGGAACCCCTGAGCCCATACGATCAGCCCTTTTAGACGGAGCTCGATGGTGGAACCAAGCTTTTGAGGCAGCCGGTTACAAAGATGCTTTTCAGGTAAAAATACTTCCTGAAGATGCCGACCCCATGGATGTGAGGTACAATGTGATCAACTGGGTACACCGGTCTACCCGTGGTTGGTCTTACGGCACCTCAGTAACCGATCCGCGCACGGGTGAGATCATAAAAGGCCATGTACTTCTTGGTTCATTAAGGGTGCGTCAAGATTTTCTTATCGCTGAAGGCCTCCTCGCCCCGTATGAAAGTGGAACCGAAGTACCCAAAGAAATGCAAGAAATGGCATTAGCCAGATTAAGACAACTTTCAGCACACGAAGTCGGTCACACTATTGGATTGTCGCATAGCTACTCTTCAAGCGCAGAGGGCCGAGCATCAGTTATGGATTACCCACATCCCGCGGTCGGGATTAAGGACGGAAAGATAGATTTATCCAAGGCCTATGACAATAAGATTGGTGCCTGGGACATGGTGAGTGTCGCTTACGGTTATCAGGATTTTCCTAAGGGTGCTAATGAAGATGCGGAATTGGAAACGATCCTTCAAAATGCTTTAAATGAAGGGCTTACCTTCATCTCCGACCAAGATGCTAGACCACAAAGCGGAGCGCACCCGTACGCTCACCTTTGGGATAATGGTAAACATGCATCCGACGAATTAATGCACGTACTTGAAGTAAGAAAAATAGCCGTAAAGAACTTCGGTGAAAGGAATATTAGAAAAGGAGTGCCGTATGCGAAGCTTGAAGAAGTACTTGTTCCTATTTATTTTTTTCATCGGTATCAGACGGAGGCAGCAGTGAAATTAATCGGCGGGTTAGATTATCGTTATGCACTCCGCGGCGATGGACAATTTACTACCCAGCTTATTGACAAAATTAGGCAGATGAAGGCGATGGATGCACTTATGGCAACCCTAAGCCCCGAGCATCTCGTTTTGCCAGAAGAAGTGATCAGGATGATACCCCCCAGACCCATGGGCTATTCTCGAAGTCGTGAAATAATTAACATACGTACCGGATTAACATTTGATCCTTTAGGTGCAGCTGAAAGTGCAGCTAATATGACATTATCTCTGCTATTAAATCCGGCCAGGGCACAGCGTTTAGTTGAACATGCGGCCAGAACAAGTGAGGTACCGGACTTCACTGAAATTTTGGACAAGCTCATTTCAGGAACTTTACGGTCTAGAATGGGGACAGGCTATGAAGCAGAGGTTCAACGAACAGTAAATGCGCTCGTGGTTGAAAATATGATCAAACTCAGCGCCAATGAAAACAGTAGCCATCAAGTAAAAGCTATCGTTAATTTCCAATTAAACAACCTACTGGACTGGCTAAAGGCTAAATTGTCCACTAATAGAGATGCCCGAGCACATTATGAATATCTCGAGTTGATGATCCAACGTTATTTTGATCGCCCGGAAGAGTTTAAATTTAGCGACCCCTTGCGTCCGCCTGCGGGTTCGCCAATTGGTATGGGGTATATGTGTGGTGATTATTAATTTCTGACGGTATCAAAAAAGCA
>JBCCIX010000309.1:0-5480 GCA_039028075.1 Bacteroidota bacterium
GTGGTCTTCAGGTTTTTATTAAAGGGGTAGTTGCTTACACTATCTGTAATGATTTTGTTTACAAAAAGTTCTTTTGCGAACTGCTTTACGAAAAGCAGTTTTGATGATTCAAGACCTTCGAATATATCCCATGTGTCTACCTCTTTTTGATATTTTAAATACATTTTACCATTGATTTTTTGGTACTCAAAGATCATAGTGTAACTAGCCTCCTGCTGGCCGTTGGTAAAGCGCTGTTTGTAATACCTTTGGTTATTTTTTGAGCGGTTAAGTTCAATTTTTACAAAAGCGTAGGTATCGACATCTATGTAAAGGATCACCTCTTCAAACGGAGGGTTTACACCTGTTATTTTGTAGACCGCTCCATTATTAAACGGTAAGATTGATGCTATATCATATTTCCAACGTCTTGCTCCCTTTATGAAACTGAATTCATACTTGATGAAATCATCTTCGAGTAGATCGCCAATTGAATTTTGTTGCTCATTCCCCGTATTCCAATCATGTTTTTCTGTTTCGAAGCTTTTTCTAACCTCCTGCAGCTCTACTTCAGGAGTGTACCGGTATCCTTGGTATGAAAATTTGGCCGCGTACTCGATAAGTTCGACGTATTTTTCATCCTCCTTCTCTAAGTCTCTTACGAACCCCTCCAATAAGTACGGCTCCGAGGAGTAGCTGGAGCCAATAGCCTGGTGCGCTAATTTCACAATTTGCCTGGCGGTTAAGGGCTTATCGGCTGTCACGATCACTTCGCTAAGTTCGAGTGTACTGGGTTTCAAACGAATTTCTTCGTTCATAGAAAATTCAGCGGCTACTTTTTCTATTGTTTCATATCCGATACAGGAAATAACGATAGCCCCGGAATGCATCTCGTAAGGAATATGAAAAATAAACGAACCATCTGACGAAGAGGTGGTACCGATAGACTCTTCTTTGATATATATGGAGGCAAAAGGTAGCGCTCGCCTTGTATCACTGTCAATGACCTTTCCTTGGATAGTAGTGAAAGAATCCTGTGCCTTCACATGATAACTCAATAGCAACAGTGATAGGGTTATGAATGTATTTGTTTTGAGCACCTTATGAATGACAATGTCTTAGCCGGCTTCCAATAAAGTTGCCAAGCTTTGCACTTTTTAGTGCGGCAGCCACCACCTAAGTCAAAATAACAGGTGTAGCATAATGAATGTTGAAAAGCCAGACAAATGCGTAGATGGAGCACTGCAAACAGCGGATAGAAAGCAAACGAGATCCTGGATTTAGCTTAGATAAATACGGGCCTCCGCTGAGCCTGTAAAACTCATGGGTTAGAGACTTCATTTAGCAACGGTGACTTCGATTTTACACTTCAAAACTATCCTGAATGTCACACTGAGACTTCTTCAGCAGCTGCCGGTATCTATCTGCGCTATGCCATTTGATTACTAAAAAGCCCCTTCTTGAATTGAAAAGAGCTTTTTATTTTATCTGTTGTAACGCATTACTATTTTCCCGCCCCCTCTTTAAACTTATCGAATTTAGATTCATCCTCCATGGGTCGCGGAAATACGTTATCGTCCGTATCCGTATCAGCAGTCTCTTCATTAGGGTCTACCACTATATTCGTCACCACTTTTTCAAAGGCAAACACTTTGGTCGCCTTTTGCTCATTGTATCGCCAGATCTCGGCAGGAATTCGCTGCACTTCTTTGCTGCCGTCTTCAAAGGTGAATTCTACGATCAGCGGGGTTACCAAGCCACCCTCATTTTGGAATTCTACCTGATAGAAATTCTTATCGGCAAACTTGGCCATAATGGCCTTGTCATCAACTCGGTTCATAAATTCTCCGTAGTATCTTGGATCCGTTTCCACCAGGGAAAAAGGTTCGGGGCCATTGCTAAAGTCGCTCGCTTTGCCATCACCTTTCGATGCTGTTAGATCTCCTTTCTTTACCTTCTTGCCTTTATTCTCTATGTCAGTTTCTTCACTTCGCATTTGAAACCACTTCACGTCGCTAACAGCTACGTCTACATTATCTACCGTGTAAAACCAACCTCGCCAGAACCAGTCCAGATCCACACCTGAGGCATCTTCCATGGTACGGAAAAAATCCGCAGGTTTAGGGTGTTTGAACATCCAGCGCTGGGCATATTCCTTAAAGGCTTTGTCGAATAGCTCTGGGCCCATTATGGTTTCTCTCAGGAGTGTAAGCGCGGCAGAAGGTTTCCCGTACGCATTGTAGCCGAACCTTCTTACCTGTTCTGAATTGGTCATTATTGGCCTGATCGTACTCTTTTCGGCTTTCATATAGGGAACAATGCCTTTCGGACTGCCCCAATTAATATTTAAGTCAGGATAGCGTTCTCGCTTTGTTTCACGCTCCAGGAAGGTGTCAAGGCCTTCGTCCATCCAAGTCCACTGACGTTCATCAGAATTTACGATCATGGGAAAATAGTTATGACCCACTTCATGTACGATCACACTGATCGTGCCGTCTAAAAGCCTCGCGGATACTTGTCCATTTCTCGGGCGTCCGTAATTGAAGCAAATCATAGGGTACTCCATTCCTTGGTTGGCGGCATTAACTGAAATAGCTACCGGGTAAGGATAGTCAAACGTACGTTCGGAATATACTTCCAGTGTATTTTTTACGGCTTTAGTGGATTCGTCAGCCCATAAAGGATTACCTTCTTTGGGATAGAAGGACATGGCGAGTGGAGTGGTGGTTTTTAATTTAACCGCTTGTGCATCCCAAATGTATTTTCTCGAAGAGGCAAAGGCAAAATCACGAACGTTTTCGGCTTTGAACTTCCAAGTACTTTTCTTTTTTGATTTCTCTTTTTCGTTTTCTTCAGCCTCCTCTTGCGTCACTATAAAAACGGGTTTATCATAAGTTGTTTTTGCTTGTTCAAACCGGCTAAGCTGCTTTTTTGAAAGTACTTGTTTTGCATTCTGAAGTTGACCAGTCGCAGCTACAATATGATCTGAGGGCACGGTAATATTTACTTCATAATTGCCAAAAACTAATGCAAACTCGCCGCGACCAATGAACTGCTTGTTTTGCCATCCTTCGTAGTCGTCATATACTGCCATGCGTGGGAACCACTGCGCGCAGGTATAGGCGTAATTGCCATCTTCAGGGAAAAACTCGTAACCACCGCGCCCGTCTACCCTCATTCGATCATAGATCTGGTAAGACCAGTCCAGCGAAAAAGTAAAGTTTTCGTTGCTTTTTAAGGGTTGAGACAGATCGATCCTCATCATTGTACGGTTTATGGTATATGCTAACGCTTTACCATCATCACCTTTGACGTTGCTTATTTTATAACCCCCTTCATAATCTAGTTCTCCTACTCGGCCCGGGAAAAACTTGGCGGGCAGGGAGTCACGGATTGAGCTTGTACCAGTAATTTCACTAAGGTTTCCTTTTGCTCTTACATTTTGATCGAGTTGCACCCACAGATAGTTTAGTACGTCAGGGGATTGATTATAGTACGTTATAGTCTCTGACCCATTCAGTACTTGGGTGTCATCGTTAATTTCAACTTGAATTTTGTAATCCGCTCTTTGTTGCCAATAATTAACTCCCGGAGCGCCGGAACCCGTACGGTACGAGTTTGGAGTGGGTAGCTCTTGACCTAACTGCTCAAATTTACCACCCCACTCTTGGGCGTAGGAGGGTGTCGTTAGCATCACTATCGAGAGAATATAATAGAATTTTTTGATCATATCTGTTTTGATTAAAGAAAGACAAAGCTATCGAACTTCGTGAAATGTTGGCACCTCATTTACACCAAATGAATGTATCCGGTTTTAATGGTGCTAATGCCTTTTTATCAATTGGCCAAAAGATAAATTTCAATGCATCAAGTCGATTACATCGCTAATAGATTTGACAAAACGAGTGCGTAGCTCGTCTGAAAGTAAGAAGAGCTCGGGCTCTATCAGTTCTAATTCCATGAGTATAAACTTGTCTTGAAAGATCAATCCATCCACCCGAGCATATAAAGGTATCTCAGGCAGAGATCCAATAATTCTTTCTGCCTGTGTAACTACTTCATCTTTTATTCGCACCAGTTGAAAGGAACCTCCGAAATCACTTTGAACTCTGAAATCATTATCCTTGGGTTTTTTAATTACAGCATGGCTGAAATTACCATTAAAAAATATGAAGGAGTATTCACCTTTGTAAATCTCCGGCATGAAGACCTGTAGAAGATAGCTCTGATCGTTTTTCAAATCTACTTTTCTGAGATCAGCCTTCTCGCGAATAAGGAAGGTTTGGTAGGCTGTAGCACTTACAGTGGGTTTTACCACGGCCCGGTCCCAGCCTTGGCTATCCATTTTTTCCAAAATTTCACTGGTGTCGTTGGTATCCAGTAATTCGGTAGGAACAATCGCAAAACCTGATTTTTCAAGTTCTTTTAAATAGCGTTTGTCTGAATTTTTGAGGATAATATCAACAGAATTTTGAGTGTTTACGCTCAACCGCTTAATTAAATGCAGCCATTCCATAAATTCAGGATAGCGTTTATGATAGTCCCAAACACTCCGGATCAGGAGGAGGTTAAATTTTGACCAGTCTTGGGAACTTGACCATACCACAGGAACCGGTTGATGACCAATTTTAGCAAGCTCGTGAATTAAAAACTGTTCACTCGGGCAGAGTTTTGGGTATTCAGAACATGTGACCACGCCTACACGCACGACGTTAAAATTGATAAAATTATTGATTTGATCAAATTCTTTTTGGTGACTGGTAAGTCTGAGGCCAAGCACTACGTAAAAGTCAAAGAGCTTTTAGAAAGCAAGATAATTTACGTTTTGCGAACCCGATAACTACCTGATAACTACCGGGTTTGCAAAACGAGAACAGTTTTAGTGTAAATACAAAACATTGAATAAAACCGTTCTGAACGGCTTGGGCTTCGATGGCCAAATAAGGTGGCATCAATATCACAAAGTAGCCTAGAATAACGATGCTATATTTTTCAACACAGCGAAAGGCCTGACATTGATCCTTGTACTTTTTGACTACTCCTGATAAAAAAGTAAGCGTTTAGCATCTTCGTGGGCGCTTCTTGATGTGATTATTCCCAACTTAGCGGCATCATCAGACATCAGAAACATGCTCCCGTTGGTGACGGTTTGCGCGATATCCTGAATCTTGCTGGTACTTGTTAAATCAAATACCTGTGTTTGGTTTCCCGTAAATGCAAAACACTTTCTGTTATTCCAAGCGGCAGAAAAAATACTTAAGTTAGCGGAGTTGAGCATCTTTCCCTCGGGTGAAAAGAAGGCAACACCTTTGTCACCAATGAGCAAGAGATTATTACCGGCTTGAGTAGTGGCTTGTAGTTTTCCTATTTTGGCATCCCTTCCGTCAAACTCGCTTACTACTTTCCAATTCTCCTTGTCAAAAACATAAATGCTCTTTTTACCACTTCGATAGAGATATTTATCGGTCAGGATATCTCCCGCACCTTGCCGGTATACAAAA
>JBCCIX010000310.1:0-5468 GCA_039028075.1 Bacteroidota bacterium
ACCGGGAAAATACTTCTCTGCCAGTTCAGCAGTTATGACAACGGAGTTTGGCTTGTTAAACAAATTCCCCTTATCGCCCTCTCGCAAAGGAAAGGTAAACATATCCAGTAGAGCCTCATCTGCATAAATCCCTTGCTCCGAAAATTTGGTGTCCCCTTTTTCAAACGCAATAGTTGCAAGGAATACCCTGGCTATACCCTTTACTTCGGGCACCTGATCCCGTACGGGTTCGATAATTGCCGACGGGATATAGGGCACGATGGTTTTATCTTTTTCCCCGCTTTTCTCGGTGAAAACCTGATAGAGATTTGCCCCATTTTGGTGAAAGCTGTCGTATTTCAGCTCGTCCCAGATCCAAAGAGAAATAAACACAAAACAAGCTATACCAAAGGTGAGCCCGAAGGTATTTATGAGCGTGTAGAGTTTCTGTTTGTATAGGTTTCTGAGCGCTATTTTAAAATAGTTGTTTAACATAATCCTTGATTTCAATAGCTATTCCTTTCTTAAATTTTCAACAGGATTAACACGGGCAGCACTTTGTAGATTATAAAACACACTTAAGGCCGCCACGAAAGTGATCGTAAGTACGGGCAGTATAACAGTAAATGCATTTACCTCAAACTTATAAGTAAAGTGTTGCAGCCACTCTTGTATGAGCCACCAGGCAATAGACAACCCAATAAGCCCGGCACCTAGAGACATCATGAAATAGGAGCCTAAGTATTGCCGAAGAAGCAACAGTGTGCTGGCTCCCAGTACTTTTTTAATCGATATGGTTTTGAAGTTGCCTTTGGCTTCGAGGTTAGATAACCCGAACAAACCTAAAGCTGATAACAGAATGGCCAGGTACGAAATATAGGCAAAACCCGAAGCCAATCTGTTATCGGAATCATTAAACTCATTGTACTCATCCGTTAAAAATGCATACGTTAAAGGGCTACCCACATCCAGTTGCTTCCATAAGGTCGAGATCTGGTTCAGTAGCGCCTGCGTGTTTTGGCTGCCGTATCTTATACCAATTTGCTCTCGAAGGCCTTTCGTTTCAGAAACTACAAGGAATAAGGGCTGTATTTTATTTCTGAGACCCTTATAATGGAAATCTTTGGCTATACCAATAACTTCCACTTGACGCTCTGAGGTGTAATGCGTTGTAAGGTCTAATTCATCAAATGAAAAATATTCCCCTATTCCGCCATTGGGTAGCCCTAGCAGTTTTAGCGCCTCCTCATTAATGATTGCCCGCTGGGTTATGTCTGTTAAATTCTCAAAGTCAAAGTTTCTGCCTTTTACAATCTCAATATCAAGAAGGTCAATATAATCGTCAAGCACGTACGTAATGTTAATATCAAAAGATTCACCGTCACGGTTTTTTACAGGACAAGTAAAGGATCGATCCGGCATCGGACCTGCGGCCACCTGCTTCACTTCAGGTAAATCAAGCAGGTCATTTTTGAAGCTCTCATATTGAAGTTTGTCTATTTCTTTATTGGTATCAACTGCTAAAATACCCTCAGGATTTACGCCAAGGTCTTTTTCGTTTATAAAGCGCATTTGCTTTTGCATAATTACGGTAGCGGTAAGAAGTATGGTCGAAATAACGAACTGAACACCTACTAAAATTTTGATCAGTCCAATCCTGGAAGTTTGCTTAATTGAATCGTTGCGCAACACAGAACCGGGCGAAAACGAAGTGATGTAGTAGGCCGGGTAAAAGCCTGCCGCCAGGGTAACCGCTATAAGAACCAAAGCAAAAGTTAGATATACCTCTGGGTTGGTATAGTCCAACACCACCTCGTATTGTATCCAGTGGTTCATGTGAGGTAGGGCAAATTCTAAGAACACTCCTCCTAAAAGAATGGCAACCGAGACTATGGTAAATGTTTCTAAGAGTAGTTGAAAAATAATTTGCTCACGACGGGCACCCTGAATTTTACGCATCCCCATTTCCTTGGTACGTCTTAAATACTTGGCCAGGGTGAGGTTAGTATGGTTAAAACTCACCGTGATTAGAATAAGAAGCGCAACAGACCCCAGAACGTAGAGAAAGTCAATATTACCATTGGCGGTGAAATCGTCCAACTCAGGATTGGTATGCAAATGGATATCCGTTAGTGGCTGAATACTGAAAGTGTAGGCTTGATCAACTTCTCCATTGAACAGTTGGTTGACCTGTCGCTCCATATCATGTTCATCCTCGTTGGTACTCAGAAAGTATTTTGTCAGCCATAAGCTGCTTTTAGGATCTGCGTAGTCGTTTACTCCCAAAAAATCGATATTGAGATGGGAGCTTCTTCCTGTAGGTTTTAAAACGCCTTCTATCTCATATGCTTTATTGGAAATGGTAATGACCTCACCCATTGGGGAGATATTTCCAAAATATTTATCGGCAACCCTGGTGGATATTACGATCTTATCCAAGGACTTTAAAACGGTTTCTTCATTTCCCTCCAGCAGGTCAAAATCGAAAACTTTAAAAAAATTGGAATCCGCACGATGAAGCTGCGGCTCGTAGAAGGATTCCCCGTCCAATTCCACAACTACTTTTAACTCACTTGAAATATTAGTAGAACGCTCTATAAAAGGCAGTGATTTGTCAATAGCTAAAGCACGGCGGGTGCTTATTGCCTTTAAATGCCACGTACTTGTAGTACTGTTAATCTCATTCAGTACTCTGTATATTCTTGATGATTTTGTATGAAAGTCATCAAAAGACAACTGTTGATTTATATAAATTATGAGATATACACTTACGGCCAACCCTGCAGATAAACCGACAATGTTTATCACAGTGGCACTGGACACGTTTCTTAAAGCAATCTTTAAATAATTCTTTATCACGGTTTCTTAATTTAAGCTCTTATTCACTTCTTAAAACTTCCGCAGGATTAGTTAAGGCTGACTTTATTACCAGGTAGCTCACTGCTATTAGCGCTAAAGCCAAACTTAGTATTCCCGCAGAGAATAGCTGTGGGAGAACCGTATCGATTCTATAAGCATAGTCTTCAAGCCAGAGCATGGACAAGTAATACCCAATGGGTAATGCTATTAGAATAGATAGCCCGACCAACTTCATGAATTGGTTATTGATCAATGCTAATACCTGAGCCACACTGGCGCCGTATACTTTCCTGATGCTGATCTCTTTTCTGCGTTGCTCAGTGGAAAATGCAGTGAGACCCACCAAACCCAGGCAGGCAATAATCACAGCCAGACCGGTGAAAACCTGTATGAGAACACCGAAGTCGGCTTCACTTTTGTATTGGGCCGCAAAATCATCATCAAGAAAATGGTATTCAAAAGGGAAATTAGCAGAATAATTCTCGTAATGTTCTTTCAAGAAGTTCAATGCACTGGAATAGTCAGATCCGGCTAGCCGGGCGGCAACTACCGAGTACTCCGGGCTGTAATTGTGAATGACCATCGGGCCTATTTTTTCTTCCATGGATAAATAATGAAAGTTTTTTACCACTCCAATGACTTCGCCTTTTTTCAACGTATCTCCTTCTACCCAAACATCCCACTGTGCTTCTTTCCCAACGGCTTCTTCATTTGACCAACCCATGGCTCTTGCTGCCGCTTCATTGATAATAAAGGCCGAATTAGCGTCATTAACTCTATCCTTGGAAAAATCTCTTCCCGCTACAATTTCCATTCCCAGAGTGCTTATGATATCTGCATCGGCGAGCATTATTTTGGAAGGAAGCAGCGTTTGTGTCTGTGGAAACAAAATCTCATCCGCCTGTACATAAAATCCCGGTAACCCGGAAGTTGCAGAAATGGCTTCAATACCAGAGTGAGCTATGGCCTGTGATTTGAATGATTCCAGGTTCGTCCTCATTTCCTTACCACGGATCGAAAAAACGACCACCTGCTCCTTATCAAAACCCATATCCTTGTTTTGTATGTACCGGATCTGACTCAGCATAACCAGGGTACCCATTATAAGAATGGCGGTGGTAGTAAACTGAAAAATGACAAGCACTTTTCTTATCCTGCCAAAACCCAAACCAACGGTTTGTTTCTTCAAGATTTTAACCGGACGGAAAGAGGATAAGTAAAATGCCGAAAAACTTCCGGCCAGCACTCCCGTGAGAAGCAAAATACTAAGTAACGATAACAAAAGTTGCCGGTTACCGAAGATGTCAAGGTTCAGTTGCTTTTGAAAAAGCGGGTTGAAGTAGGGTAGTGTAACCTCCACTAAAAGTGCTCCGAGCAATAAAGAAACAACCGAGAATAAGACGGCTTCGCTCAAAAACTGCAATATGATCTGACCGCGTTTGGCCCCAACAACCTTTCTAAGCCCCACTTCTTTACTTCTTTTAGTGGCACGTGCGGTTGAAATATTCACGAAATTAGCGCAGGCTAGTAGCAATATGAGTAACGCCACAAAAATTAAGGAGGTAACATAGACAATATTTCCACGTTTGGCCGAGTCGCGAGTAAGTGCCGCAGAGTAGAGGTGAATATCTTTAAGGGGTTGAAGTTTGAAATTATATTCAAAGCCATATTCCTGTGTTTTTTCATCCACATGAGCATCGATATACTTACTAATGGTATTTTCAATTAAACCTTTCTGTGAAGCATCGTTAACGAGTAGATAGCAGTGTCTTCTTGGGCCGAGCCAGTTTTGCTGATCATGGTCTGAAAGAAAAAGATCCAGGGTAGACGACGAAATTAAAAAGTCGAACTGCAAATGAAAATTCAAAGGAAGCTGGTCTATTACCCCGTCAATCGCATATTCCCGGTTATTATTAACTTTAATGCTTTGAGAAAGTAGGTCTTTATTTCTCCAGTCCGCTCCGAAATATTTGCTCGCCAGTTTTTCTGTAATAACGATGCTATAAGGATTAGTAAGTACTTCATCGGGGTTGCCCAAAAGGAAGGACACGTTAAAAAATAAGGGGAACTTCGGGCTCGCAAAGTACCCGTTGTCTTCGTAAAACTTTTTATCATCAACTTCAAAAAACCGTTTAACTGCCGGTGTAAGTTCCAAGGTGTGCTTAATTTCAGCGTAACTCTCTGAAAGGGAATTGGCAAATGGATTGGGTACATATGCATTGCCAGAGGTTCCGTCTGGTGAAATGCGCTCGCCTATTACCCTGAATATCCGGTCACCTGAAGAATGATAGTTGTCATAACTAAATTCATCAAGTACAAAGAGGGCAATAACCAAGCAGGAAGCCAGCCCGACGGAAAGGCCGGTTACATTAATAGCCGTGAACCCCAGGTTTCTCCAGGAAGTACGGATAAATATTTTGAAATAATTCTTGATCATGCCAGCCTATACTCAAACAAAGTACCGAAATATATAAGTTACTGATTAACTGATGATTAACAATTCTCAGCCACTTAGTTAGGGATAAACCTGTTCTCTTATGAAACAGTTATTTGTTCCGCTTTGGAACATTTGCGTATTTCATGGCAAGATGTATTTTAAATTTCACGTAATAATCCGTGGTCTGTGTGGA
>JBCCIX010000311.1:0-5456 GCA_039028075.1 Bacteroidota bacterium
ATGAACTCTCTACGTGGAGCCACTTCGTCGCCCATAAGCATAGAGAATAAATGATCCGCTTCGGCGGCAGACTCTATGGTTACTTGTTTCAGACTTCTGCGCTCCGGGTCCATAGTGGTCGTCCAAAGTTGTTCGGGGTTCATTTCACCTAAACCTTTGTAGCGCTGCACGGATACCGAATCTTCTTTTCCTTCTCCGGCCATGTCTTTCACCAGGCGCTCTCGGTCTTCTTCGGTCCAGCAATATTGCTCTTTCTTTCCTTTCTTAAGCAAATACAAAGGAGGTAGGGCGATGTAGAGATACCCGTTAGCAATGAGATCGAACATGTACCTGAAAAAGAAGGTCAAGATCAGCGTACGAATATGACTGCCGTCCACATCGGCATCTGTCATAATCACAATTTTGTGATACCGCAGCTTCTCCATGTTTAGCGCTTTTTCGTCTTCTTCGGTACCAAAGCTCACACCCAATGCGGTAATTATATTTTTGATCTCATCGTTCTCATAGATCTTGTGCTCCTGGGCTTTTTCTACGTTCAATATTTTACCTCGCAATGGCAGGATGGCTTGAAAATTTCTATCCCTTCCTTGTTTTGCAGACCCTCCGGCCGAGTCTCCCTCCACCAGGTAAAGTTCGCAAACCGTAGGATCATTATCAGAACAGTCGGCCAGCTTCCCGGGAAGCCCGGTACCACTCAATACGTTCTTGCGTTGCACCATTTCACGTGCTTTGCGCGCCGCAAAACGGGCTTGTGCAGCTAATATCACTTTCTGAACGATCAAACGCGCTTCTTTCGGATGCTCCTCCAGGTAATTATTCAACATCTCTCCTACCACCGTATCCACGGCTCCCATAGCCTCGGAATTACCTAGTTTGGTCTTAGTCTGTCCTTCAAATTGGGGTTCGGCTACTTTTACTGAAATTACGGCGGTGAGGCCTTCCCGAAAATCATCCCCACTCACATCTACCTTTACCTTATCCAGTTGACCTGATTTTTCGGCATATGACTTAAGTGTCCTGGTTAATGCTCTTCTGAATCCAGCTACATGAGTACCCCCTTCGTGGGTGTTAATATTATTTACGTAGGACACCACGTTTTCGGTGTACGACGTATTGTAGCTCATAGCTACTTCCACCGGAGTATCGCCTTTCTCACTGTTCATGAAAATAGCGTCGGGGATTAGCCTTTCCCTGGTGCTGTCCAAGTATTGCACAAATTCGCGCAAACCGCCCTCCGAATAAAAGTCATCACCGCGAGGCTTACCGTCGTCATCCAGCTCTCTCTGATCAATGAGATGGATCTTTATGCCGGAGTTCAGGTAACTTAGTTCCCGCATTCGCGAGGCTATGGTATCGTAATTATATTCTGTGATCGTAAATATTTCATCATCGGGTTTAAAGTGAACTGTGGTACCACGCTTATCCGTGCTTCCGATTTCTTTCACATCATATTTTGGCTTACCACGTTCATATTCCTGCTCGAAAAGTTTACCGTTGCGATGAACGGTGGCTTTCAATGAAATAGATAGGGCATTTACACAGGAAACCCCCACGCCGTGCAAACCACCCGAAACCTTGTACGTGTCTTTATCGAACTTGCCTCCTGCGTGAAGTACGGTCATCACTACTTCTAACGCTGATTTTTTTTCCTTGGCGTGATAATCAGTGGGAATGCCCCTTCCATTATCTGAAACGGTAATGGAATTGTCCTCATTGATGGTAACCACTATATCATCGCAGTGGCCGGCAAGCGCCTCGTCAATAGAGTTATCCACTACCTCCCAAATCAGATGATGTAGACCTTTAACACCTACATCACCAATGTACATGGCGGGTCGTTTCCTCACCGCTTCCAGACCTTCCAGAACCTGAATATTACCTGCTCCGTATTCTTTCTTTTCGTTCTTCTCTTTGTCGCTCATAGTCAGTTTAAAACAAGCTCAAATTTACATTTTTTCTGCCACTTTTAGACTTGAAAAATTTTGTATAGTAATCAACTAATTCTTTAGTTAGTGGTATGAAAAAGCCGATTCACTTCATTATCTTCTTTGCTGTAATTTTTCAATCTGTTTCCTGGGCTCAAACGCGAATAAGTTTTCGATGGAGCCAAGAGAAAATCGACTCCGCAAAGAAAGCTTATGCAGAAAGGGCCTACAAAATTGCCCTGGATCGAATAGAAAAGTATAAGGCAAATACTCGGAAGGACACCATCACAACTTTACGATTAGGCGGAGCTCGATTAACCGAAATCCCTGATTTTGTTTACCAATTCACAAACTTGAAGAGCTTGGATCTCTCCTATAACCGGATATCCTCGTTGGATAAGCGCCTCAATAACCTCGACTCATTGCGTTCTATCAACTTATCGCGAAATAATCTCAAAAACCGAAGACTCAAAATCCCAAAGAATACGTCTATTGAACTCCTCTATTTGCAGGAAAATGAGCTAAGCAAACTCCCAAAAGGAGTAAAGAGATTTAAAGCATTGAAGGAAATTAGCTTAAGTAAAAATAATTTTGAGCAATTACCGAGGAGGCTTAAGAAAAACAAAAAACTACAAACCCTTAAGGTCAATGAAAACTGCCTCATTATCAACGAGCAAAATCTTAAGCCCTTTCAGAGGCTCGAAAAGCTTAGGCTCAACAAGTGCGGCTTGGATTACATTTCCAGTAATTTTTGGACACTTAAAAACTTAAAAGAGCTACAGCTTTCCTATAATTCAATTGAAGAAATACCGGCCAGGATCAAAGAGCTCGCACTACTTGAAAGTCTTTCCCTCTACAATAATGATTTAAGGGCATTGCCTGACGAGCTATTTGAACTCTCCAAACTGAAGCAGATCGACCTATATCACAATGAGTTGGAACGAATTTCCCCCAAGATTGCCAATTTTAAAGATATGGAGATTCTTTACCTATCAAACAATCAGTTGTACGAACTCCCCGAGGAGATAGGCCAATTGACGCAACTAAAGCAATTATATTTGCATCATAATCGTCTTAGCTACATACCTAAATCGATAAGCGGATTAAAACGACTAAAAATCCTAAGGGTGAATGATAATTATATCAGTGACTTTCCAACCCAGATTCTCGAATTGAGTGAACTGCAAAACCTTGACATTTCGTCAAACCAAATTACCGGTATTCCTGAAGGCATCAGAAAGTTGGGCCAATTGGACATTTTCTATTTCCAACGAAATCCTACTGATTTTAACAGCGCCGAAAATCAACATATCGTGGAAACGGTAAAAGATATGGTTAAACGTGGGGCGGTGGTCAATCCACACTCTTTTGAACGAATCGTTAAATAAGCCAAACCACTGCCTGTAGGATCTTAAAGAAGCTTTTGGCAAGTTTGTTAGCGTGCTTATGCATTGGCGTATACGAAATCAAGGGTTTTTAGCAGGTATTGATTCCCTCGTTTATCTAATCCAGTGTTTTAGTAACGTTGCCAAGGGCGATTGCTTTTGCTAAATTGCTTCTGTCTTCCCTCTGAGCTTGGCGACCAAGAGCTGTGCAATCTTTTTCTATCGTTTAGCGGTAGCTTTTCGTAACATTACTCACATCTAATTTTCTCTGGTGCAATTAGTTTAGCCTGATCAGCCCTCACTTCAAGGTAGATACTGTGCCATTCAAAGCTCTAAGACATGTAAAGAACCATTCCAGACAGGAATGAGAAATTTAGTCGCTCGCCGGAATGAATTGAACTAGAAAATGTGAGCTCTTTACGAGCGAAACCAACTAAGAAGGCAATCGAAAACTATTGTACATACGGCCCATCACGAAAAGGTGGGGCACGGTAATAATGGAGATTAAAATAATGAACAACATGTAAGGGGATATAGTCCACTCGTAACTAAAACTATACCAGTAGAACACCGCCATAAATAAAAAAGCAATGGTACTATGAGGAAGAAGCTCCTTTATAAAATCTCCGAAACGGAAATTTGGGTTTTTATTGTTCAGGTGTTTGTATTCCAAGGAGAGTGAGATCAGAGAATGCCACAAACCAAAATATACAATAAACGCCATTACCGCTGTGGTTTTCGCTGCTAAGCCAATAATAATTAGCAGTGAGACCACCTCGTAACCTAGCGCTTTAAAGCTCATTTTGCGCTTGATAAGCGCATAACTGACAAGGCCGGAAAACATAATGAAAGAAAGAATTACGCTCATTCCTATAATGGTAGATGTAATGTAAGTTTCCGCCCGGAGCTGCGGCAAGCTCAAGAAAAAGTCGATACACTCACCGAGATTTAACCAGATAATAGAAGATAAAAGAAACACGCCCCAAGAGAGATAAAGCAGACCTCCTAAAATTCCCTTCAGATTTACGTAGTAAAATTGCGATTGACCAAAATGGAAAGCACTGATGAATAGAAAAAGAATAAAAGACCATTGTGCATTGATAAACCAACACAAACCTGTGATCACCATTAATACGACATAGGTAACATAAAATTTGACCTTGTCTTTTTTTCCGTAGGATTTGTTACTGAAGATAATTTTATGATCCAAAGCTCCGTGAGGGATCCCTACAGTAACCAAGATGAGTAGAAATAAATAGGCTTGAATCTCTTCAAGAGGCAACTCTAACAAAGCAGCGAAGAGAAACGATGAAGCCAGTAAGCCAACTATGAGTCGAATGAACATAGCATAAAAAAGGGGTAACAAAAACTTGCTACCCCTAAATTTAAATTTCTTTACGCTGCGGCTGCCTTCTCTGCAGTATCTGATTTAGCTATAGCATATACAACCAAACCAAATCCGATCTTATTAACTGCGTCTGCAATATTATAGAACAAATCCACATTTGAAGATGTCCAACCCAAACCGGTGTTTAACCAACCACCAGGCATACACATGTACCCGATGGGATAGATGGCCCAACCCACAAATACAAACCAAGCTAGCGTCCTAATACCTCTAACTACAACTGGGTTGCCTGAAGCGTCTCCAAGTTGTTTAACTTCTCCAAACCATGCTGTGTAAAAAATGTAAATATAGCCAAGGGTAGAAAGAGCTCCCCATATGAAAGAGTGCGTTGACGCTCCTTCCCCTGCAGTACCATCTGCATTTAGCGGTACAAAGGCCTCTCCAATGTATCCAGTAACCAGCATAAAGGCAGCAGCAACGATGAGTTTCCACATCAAACCAATTTTAGCTCCTGCAGGCTTAGTCAAAAGATAAAACTCAACGCACATCAGAGGAACAGTGAGCGTCCAGTCGATGTACCGTAGTGCCGTTGGATTCTCACCGGTGGCAGCATAATAATCGCGCATGTAAAAATAATGCACGGCTGCAATACTGGTAATCAATCCAGACACTAACAAAGAGGTTTTCCATTTGCCAGAAACTTGCCCTCGTTCGAAGAAGAAAAATACTGATGCTGCAAACATCGCCATATAACCTGTGAAGAAGGTAAAGGCAACCGGATCATCCTTTGGGATAGCA
>JBCCIX010000312.1:0-5455 GCA_039028075.1 Bacteroidota bacterium
CTATTATATTGTCTATGATAGCTGGTATTTTAACCACAGGCGCTTTTCATGAAGACGGCTTTGCTGATGTCTGCGACGGGTTTGGAGGGGGCTGGACTAAAGAGCGAATTCTGGCAATAATGAAAGACAGCGTGATCGGTGCTTATGGTGTAGTAGGTGTCGTCCTGATTTTGCTATTAAAGTATGTTGCGTTATTGGAATTAGCTGGCTTTATTTCAATTTTACAACTTGTTGCCGTCTTATTTTCCGCCCATGCCCTTAGCAGACTGATGGCGGTTGTAATCATCAAATTTTCGCACTATGCCAGAGATAGGGAAGATGCAAAAGCTAAACCTGTGGCTAATAAAATGCCGTTTATTTCTTTTTTCACAACCACCGTTTTTGGGCTGGCACCCCTAATTTATTTTCAGTCGTTTTATGTGTTTATTGTCCTATTGCCCTTACTGTCAATAACATTTTATCTAAAAAGCTACTTTACTAAATGGATTAATGGCTACACAGGTGATTGCCTAGGCGCTGTACAACAGGTGACCGAAGTCGTATTTTATTTGACCTTTTTAGTACTATGGAGATTTATTTAGTGCGACACAGCACACCAGATATTCCACCAGGGGTATGTTACGGTCAGGCGGATATCGGAGTAACGGAAAGTTTTGAGCAAGAAGTAGGGCGACTTAAAAACATACTGCCTGAAAACGCCCGATGCTATTCAAGTCCGTTACAGCGATGTGTTACGATGGCTGATCATCTCTCGTTAGACTATGAGATAGATGAACGCTTAATGGAAATGTCTTTTGGTGATTGGGAGGAAAAAAAATGGGGTGCTGTTGATCAAGAAGCGCTGAACACATGGATGACGGACTTTGTAGCTAAAAAAGTACCCAACGGCGAATCTTTCAATGACCTTATTAGCCGGGCCGTTGATTTTTGGGAGGAGCTCACCGCAACCCGGGCTCCTGGCAACTATATTATTTACACACACGGTGGATTTATTCGCGCTGTGGTTACTCATTTATTAGTCATGCCACCGGAGAATCTATACCGTTTTCATTTAGACTTTGCCAGTGTGACCAAAATTGGCATTCACAACAAACAGTTTCGTGTTGAGTACCTCAATCGCTGAATGAAGGTCAGCTGTTTTAATGGACATAAACTTATAAGATTTGAAGTTGTTTGTTCTTTTGTGAATAAAAAGGCTCGAATACGACCAGGCGCTAGATTATATTATGTGGAAAATGGACTCTACGTTTTCACTGAAGCTTATCATTTGCAAAGAGGCTACTGCTGCAAAAGCGGTTGTAGACATTGTCCCTATGGGTTCAATAAGAAAGGTAAAGATTAGCACAGCGTGGCAAGACTTTCTACCGATTTCACTTCAGTGATGTGCGCCGCCGAGTTAATTCTCCTAGGTTTTACGGTCGGTTTTTTACTCCGGGCAGCAGGCGCAAAGTACGTTACGCTTCTATTTTACGGATACAGGTTAACGCAAACTGATCAATTGCCTCGCGGCTGATAAAGGTGTGATCTTTCCGCTTTTGACGCTATTTTGTATTTTATCAAAATGGCTTGATACTTGTTTAGATTTGTAAAAGTCTTGTTTTAACCAATAGCCAATACTATCTTTCATCCAACTTACATTTTGGTCCTGACGCTGGTTTTCAAGCCAAGTGCTCCCCACTGTTTGATAGAAGTCCAGGATCATGCCCAAGACTTTCTCCAGGCCAGATTTTTCAGTAGATGAGCACAAACTAACTTTTGGATACCAACCTGATCCTGAAGGAGGAAACAGATGTAAGGCGTTTTCGAATTCTAATCTCGCCCTTTTTGAAGCTCTCATATTTTCGCCATCAGCTTTGTTAATAACTATAGCATCTGCCATTTCCATAATCCCCTTTTTTATGCCCTGTAATTCATCTCCAGCGCCGGCCAGTAAGAGTAGAAGAAAAAAGTCTACCATATTTTTTACCGCAGTTTCCGATTGTCCTACACCTACTGTTTCAATCAGCATTACATCAAAGCCCGCCGCCTCACAGAGCAACAGTGTTTCACGCGTTTTATTGGCCACGCCACCTAGCGATTCACTGGTTGGAGAAGGTCGAATGTATGCGTTAGGATCATTTGACAGCAGATCCATTCTGGTTTTATCACCAAGAATGCTACCCCCGGTCCTTTGGCTGCTGGGGTCAATCGCCAGTACGGCAATTCTGTAATTTTTGCCGGTAAGATAGGTGCCAAAAGCCTCTATGAACGTACTTTTTCCAACCCCTGGTACACCAGTTATGCCTATTCGCTTTGCCTTGCCGGTGTATGGCAGCACTTTATTCAGGACTTTTTCGCCAAGCTGAATATCAGCCTCATTATTACTTTCTATTAAAGTAATGGCTTTACTCAGGATGACACGATCCTTGGAAAGGACTCCATCTACGTATTGAGCCTCGGAAAGTCGTTTACGCTGATAGTGTATCATGTTGATCTAAAATACTAAGGGCAATTACAATTCTCTCGGAAATTGTGGATTTTTTAATTTAATGCTTATTTTGTTCGCTGTTACAAACCCCGGAATGGAAAAGAAGCACGGAAATATCTGGCTTGACAGCATATTTGGCACCATCTTCATTTATTTATTTATGTATGTGATCTCCCTGATCCCTGCATTCAGGATTTTTGAGGCTTTTGATGCCGTAGGCCAGGCGCTGGAAGATTTTGAAATGACGGATATCGCCTTCAATAAATTGAGAGAACCTTTGCCTCCGGATACAACTTTTGTTTTGGTGAATATGGGTAATTTGGATCGATCCGGCATTGCCCGACAAATCCAAATTGTGGATAAATACGGACCCAAGGTCATTGGCATGGATAGTTTTTTTAAAGGCTACAATGATGATACGCTGGGTTCATTAGCGCTTGCTGGTGCCTTTGCTTCGCTTCAGGCAGAGTTGGTGATGGTGTCTAAGGTGGAGCAAACAGATTCACTAGCGGCACTACATAAAGGTGAAGAAATGTACGACTATCTCTATACGTCGGACAGCATGTACACCTTTAATGCGCATGAAGCTATCGCTAATTTGGACACCAAGGCCGACTATCAAGATGACGTAAAAATTTGTAGAGCCTTTCCACCAAAGCGAACAGATCTTTCCACAGGCGTTGAACACGTGGCTTTTGCCGCCAAGATGGTTGAACTATATGAAGCCGGCATAACAGATCAACTCATGGAGAGAGACAAAGAATATGAAATCATAAATTACAGAGGTGATTTCGTTAACTTCTTTGGTGATAATGATAAATTCTCTACTCGTTTCTATGCGTTGGATTGGGATCAGGTGCTAAATGAAGACTTTGTACCCGGGCTACTTAAAGATAAAATTGTGATTTTTGGCTTTTTAGGAGCATATTTTGGCGCTCCGGAATGGGAAGATAAATTTTTCACCCCTATTAATCCAAAGATAGCAGGTCGTGCAAACCCGGATATGTTTGGCCCTGTCATTCACGCTAATATAGCTTCCATGATCCTTAATCGAGATTATGTAGATAGCTTTTCGCCTACGGTAGATACCATGCTAGGCGTAATTTTGTGTTTTTTAAATGTGCTATGGTTTTCTCATATTTATCGCAAATATGGAGTTTGGTACGACGGATTAACTAAGCTGATTCAAGTCTTTGAGGTAGCCCTAATTCTTTTTTTAATCATTAACATTTTCTCAACCTACAGTTTCAAGATGGAACTTACCTATGGTTTGATTGCGTTAGCGCTAGCAGGAGATCTACTGGAAGTGTATTATGGAGTGGTCAGAAATTTATTTAGTCAGGCCGGCAGACGACTTATGTTTTCAAGAAACAAGAAGGCAGAAAGTACAGTCTAGAATACCTAAGTCCAAGCTAATTAGTACTTTAGCATGTGGAAAGTCGCTTGGACGCAAGAAAAAAATGGCAGGATTTCTGTTTACCTCGCCGGTGATCAACGTATAAATATAAGTTAGTGCTATAAAAATTATTATTCGATATTTGATTAGTTAAATTTTTGGTGAGTATTATGAAAAAGTATTTGATATTAACCTTGGTAATTCTTCTGGCTGGAGGCCATGCCTTCTCACAAGGTTACACCTTTAAGGTATTAGCAAACCGGGGTGAAAACAAAATTAAAACCGGTTCTGAAACTAAGCCACTTAAAACGGGAGCTTCTCTAACCGCCAACGATGAACTCATTGTTTCCAGCAATGCTTATTTGGGCTTGGTTCATTCCAGCGGTAAAACGATGGAATTGAAAGAAGCAGGGAACCATAAAGTTTCCGAATTAGCTCAAAAGGTTAGTCAAGGAGGAAGTAGCGTTGCTAGTAAGTATGCAGATTTTGTGCTGAGTAAAATGTCGGCCGAAGGTAAAAAAAATAGATTGAGCGCTACCGGAGCTGTTCATAGAGGTCCTGAAGACCCCATTAGCGTGTTCTTACCCTCCATTTCCGAAATCTACGGTGATAAGGCCCTGATTCAATGGGACAGTTCAGAAATAGCTAATACTTACAAAGTTACGATCAAGAATATGTTTGAAGATACGCTTCTTGTAGTGGAGACGAACGAAAATGGTATAGAGGTGGACATGACGGATGAGAAGTTAGCGAAAGAAAATGTATTGCTTATAGAGGTGGCCGATGGGACAGATCCTACCAGAAAAACAGACGCTAAAGCGGTCAGAAGATTATCGGAAGACAAAACGGTGCTGGTGAAAAATCAGTTAGACGCGTTAATGGAAGGAGTAGAGGATGTTACCGCCTTAAACAAATTCATTCTGGCTGGATTTTTTGAGGAGAATAACTTACTGGCGGATGCTTTAACTGCATATCAAGAAGCCATTGATATGGCCCCCCAAGTGGATACTTTTAAAGAAGCTTACGAAGAATTTTTGTACAGAAATGCCATGTTAAAAGTGAATTGATAAACACTATTTTATAAATGAAGAGCGGCCCAGAGCCGCTTTTTTTGTTTCTGATCTAGGCTAAATCTATTTTTTTGATTGCTGTAAAATCTACATATATTCGAGCGTCTTGGACTAGACCATGAAAGCAAGGATTGACAATTTTTTTAAGGCTCTTGGACCCGGAATCATCTTCGCGGGTATGTGCATAGGGGTTTCTCATCTAGTGCAATCCACCCGGGCTGGTGCTGACTATGGGTTTTCATTGTTACTTTTTGTAGTTGCAGCAAACCTTTTCAAGTATCCTTTTTTTGAATTTTCTTCACGCTATACTGCCGCTACCGGAAAAAGTATTTTAGACGGTTATGCTAAAATAGGTAAGTGGATTCTCTGGGTTTACGGCATCGTTACTTTTATCAGTATGTTTATAGTAACCGCGGCCGTCACATTTGTAGCTGCCGGATTATTGAGTAACCTTATGGGGTTAGCTATATCGATCGATATTTGGGCGGCAGTTATATTTTTCTTTTGCGTGATACTGCTTTC
>JBCCIX010000313.1:0-5449 GCA_039028075.1 Bacteroidota bacterium
ACCTGGACAGGCCCTTCCGGTTATCTGGCCGATGGCAGAGAGGCTACCATTCGCACGCCAGGGATGTATACTCTGACCATCGTTGATCCAATTGAATGCACCGTCGCTACCACCTTTGAGGTAACCATCGACGATGAGACGTTAGTAGCGGATTTTCTGGTGGCAGGGACAGCCTATGTCGGCGACACCCTGGTGGTGATCGACATTAGCTGGCCGGTACCGGACCGGGTAGAATGGGTGCTGCCAGAAGAAGCAGAGGTCGTAAGTCAGACAGAGGACTTTGTAGAGGTCGTCTTTGATCAGGCGGGCAGCTACCCGCTGAAGATGTATGGAGAGCTGGCAGGCTGCAGTGCCAGCTTCGCACAGGTAATCACCATCGAAGACCGGACGGGAGCTTCCGATACGAGCGTTTTTGTTTTTGCCGAACCCAACGAAGCGGTCATCCAAGGGGTAGAAGTCTACCCTAACCCCGCTACCGAGCAGTTCAACGTTGCGGTAGAACTGAATGAGAGCGCTCCGGTGCAGCTTCGGCTGGTGGACCTGGAAGGCAACCACATACCGTACCATGAGGTGATGGAAGGCTTGGAGGAATATGAAGTAGGTATAGATGCCTCTGCGCTGCGCCCGGGAGTCTATTTCCTACAGGTAGTCTCACAAAAAGAGATTAAAACCAGGAGAATAATGATCCAATGAGAAGAGGGGTAGGAATAATACTATTGGTATTTCTAATGGCCGAAGCAAGTAGATCTCAGGATCTATCTAATCTAAGCGCAGCCGACCCGGTCAATATCACAGGAACGATTTCTGTAACCCAGATAGGCTACGGAGCGATTGGAATCGACAGCAGAAGGGATGCCTATTCCTTTTTTGGTTCAGGTGGATTGGTTTTTAACTTTTACGGTTGGACGGTGCCGTTTAGCTTTTCGTATTCGAACCAGGAAGGCGCTTTTAGCCAGCCATTCAATCAGTATGCGCTCCATCCTTCTTTCAAAAATTACACGGGGCATTTTGGATATGCCAGCGCATCGTATTCTCCTTACACTTTATCCAATCATATTTTCCTGGGTGCGGGAGTGGAGGCGTCCTATGAAAAGTGGACGGTTAAATCCTTTTATGGAAGGCTAAGGGAGGAGGTTGAACCTACACCAGAAGCCGTAGAAAACGCTATTTACAGAAGAATGGGCTACGGAGCGCAGGCAGTTTTCAATCAAAATGGGACGGTCATTGATTTTTCGATTATACGAGGGAAAGATGATGAAAATTCAATCTCTTTTGATGAGGTGGATACGGTGACAGTCACCCCGGAAGAGAACGTAGCTTTCAGTATCTCCGCGCAACGGCATTTCTTTAAAAAACTTGCGGTAAGCATTACCTACAGTCTAAGCGCTTTGACGGAAGATACTCAATTTGGCCACCAGGAAGTGAGTAGTTACAAGCTTTATAATCACCTGGGAAGTTTCTTTACGCGAAATAACTCCACTTCATTTTTCGATGCTTACAAGTCATCTGTGAATTACACCGGAACCGGTTTTACCATTGGTCTGGGCTATGAATACGTGGATCCGGGATATACCTCTCACGGTGCCTATTATTTTGTCAATGATTTTCGAAACATCACCATTAATGCCTCAAAAGTGCTCATGGGAGGCAAAATCAATACTTCTGGTTCTATCGGAATCCAAAGGGATAATTTAAATGACGAAAAAATAAGCACGATGAGAAGAGTGGTGGGAGACCTGTCTTTGGTCTATACTCCCCATTCAAGATTGAACATTACATCTACTTATTCTACCTTTCAGACATTCACTAATATACGGTCCCAGTTCGAAAATATCAATGAGCTTACTTCTTTTGATAACCTGGATACCCTAGACTACAGACAAGTATCGCAAAGCTTCGGAAATAGGGTCAATTACCTGCTTTCCAGTTCAGAAACCCGAACACAAAGCCTGGGTATGAATGCCACCATACAAACTGCCAGGGATGAGCAGGGAGAAGAAGAGCAGCCTACCGGAAATAACTTTTATCTATTTTCAGGAAACTACACGCTAGGTCTCTTACCTCAAAAAATAAATGCCTCCTTGTCATTCAATTACAACCGTAATACTACACTCAACTTAAAAAGTGAGACATTGGGTCCTACTTTGTCTTTCAATAAAGCACTTAGCGATAATAAACTAAATTTTTCAGGCAGTGCCAGTTGGAATCAGTCGAGGTCCAATGGTACGGCTCAGGGAAGTATATCCTCACTGCGATCTGCCTTAAGATATTTACTGAAAGAGAAACATAACTTTAACCTGGGTGTCGTGATTGTACACCGAGAAAATCCAGCCACGGAAACCACTGATGCTTCTGGTTTTACAGAATTTACCACCACCATTGGATATACCTATTCATTTGGAGGCACAATTATTAAAAACATAAAAAATCGATAGTGATAAAAGGAATTCAGATTAAAGTAATTGATAGCATGATTACATTAAAAGTGATCCTTGTTTTCCATTTATGGCTCATATATTTCTACGGTTGTTCCCAGACCTTTCCTATCAGTTCCAGTCTACAGATTGCGCCGCCTTATTCGCTTTCATTACCTGATTATGTGGCATTGGGTTCAGAAAAAATGGTATTTTATGCCCAACTCAACGATCTTTCTTCAGTGCAGTTAGACATAGAATTGAGGGTAACCATCGAAGGCCAGGGAATCAGGATCGTAAGTCTCCCGGGAGCAAATCTTCCGGTTATATCCATAATACCAGGGATCAACACACGGCTCAGTGGATTGGATCTGGAGCCTTATTTCCGCGCAGAAAATCTGCAATTTAGCGGGTTATCGAGGCAAGCGTTCATCAATGACGGCGGCAAACTTCCGGAGGGAATTTACCGGTTTTGCATCGATGTGGTAGAACCCAATAGAGGAGCATTCATTGCAGCCACTTCCTGTGCTACCGCTTGGTTGATTCTGAATGATCCCCCGGTGATCAACCTTCCCCGTGATAACGTAACGTTGGAACCGTCCAATCCACAGTACATTCGGTTTCAATGGACCCCACGCCATACCGGCTCGCCCAATTCAGCCTTCTCCACCGAATATGAATTTACATTAGTAGAAATCTGGCCTGAGGGGCGTAATCCCAACGATGCAATCCTCACTACAACTCCCCTTTACCAGACCGTAACCAGTATGACTTCTGTCATTTACGGACCGTCGCAACCTGCCCTGGAGAGAGGGAGGCGCTATGCATTTCGTGTGCAGGCAAAAAGCGCATCCAATCTGGAAGGACTTGATTTATTCAGAAATGATGGATTTAGTCAAGTACAGCGTTTCACTTACGGCGAAGCCTGTGTTCCACCGGAGAACGTGCGTATTCAGTCCTCCGGAAGCAGATCTGTAGCTGTGCAGTGGGATCAAGCACTCGTCCATACCGGATACCTTGCAAAATACCGGGTGTCTGGCAGAGAGGACTGGATAGAGGAAAGTATGTTGTTTAATGAATGGGGTATTCAAGGACTTCAATCAACAACTTCTTATGAGATCCTGGTTTCCGGGGTTTGCGGATTTACCGAAAGTGATCCAAGTCCAATTTTAACCTTTACCACTCAGGCTCCGGTTAAAACAGATTTTGCCTGCGGAAATCCTTCCGAAGGAATTGACTCCGGGAATATTCAACCGATACCTTCACTTCAGCCCGGAGATATCATTTACATAGGGGATTTTGATGTTTCCTTATCAGAAGTGACAGGAGCCAATGGCATTTTTTCAGGTACCGGAGAGCTCGTGGTGCCAATGATGAACCACGTAAAAGCAGGAGCCAAATTCGAAAATATAAAAGTGAATACGGATCGCAGGGTATATGATGGAAGCATCAGCCTGTCGGGAATTACCGCACAAATATTGACAGATCAGCAGCTAGAAGACCTTGATGATCTATTTGAGGATGTTGAAGCACTGGATGAAACCTTGGATGAATACGGAGAACGGATTGAAGAGACCTGGAACGGAATAGAAGATATAGTTGATTCAGAAAGTAACGAAACTTCGAATGAGGATTCAGCAATTACAGTGGATAGCAGCAACAGTAATGGTAGTGGAAGTGCCGATAGCGAGGCAACAGTGGATGCAAAACCGGAAGAGAATGAAGAAAATGCCGATGTAAGTGATGAGACTTTCGATGGAGGAAGTTACGTAGATACGCAGGAAGGACCAGGAAATGCAGGATCTACAGGGTCTGGGGGCGGCAGTGGAAACATCGGAAACGAAACCGAGGGTGATGAGGCTTCTGGGGATAACCTGGAAGAGGGTGAAATAATGTTAGGACCTGTACGAGTAGTTTTAGCATCTGCCCCTCAATCAGTCTCTGGTGATTCGGAAGGATACTGTTTTTACGAAAATCTGACAGCAGAAATTACGTTGGAATACGAAGATGAGGAGCTGGGAAACGGTGAGTTTCTAGTTCCCAATACCCTGGTAAGCTTTAAACAGCACTGTGTAAATAAAGACTTTAAAGAGATCACCTTAACGTACGAAAGCGAAGACCATCCTCCCGGATTAAAGATCGGATTTATTGATGCTACGCTCAAAAAATTCAATTTGGCCGTAGATGCTGAAGGTAATCTGGTGGGAGATCTTGATTTTTCCGCTGCTTTAAATGAAGATTATACCATTGAAAATGTATTTGTAATTAAAGAGGGAATCACCGGAGATTTTAATTACTCATTTAACGGAAGGAATGATTTTACCGGAAAATTTGATCTCTCAGAGCTTGGAAATATCGAAATGGAGATGCGTAAAGATGAAAACGTACTGGCTACATTATCGAATGGAGCGTTTGATGAAGATGGCCTACTTAAAGGCACATTCCTTTTGGCTTCAGAACCTGTTGCATTTAGCCATGCTTACGGTACCACCACCATTCATCATCTTCGTATTGAACCTGCATATTCCTTTAAGAAGGGGATATTGTTTTCATCCGGGCAAGTCAGTCTGACGCTATCAAACCTTGGACCCTTTGCAGGAGATGTTACGATTGATATTACGTATCTAGATGATCAGGCAACCGCGACACTTACCTCGAATATACTGGAAGGATTTGGAATGACCTACAATGATTTTTTACTTTCCGCAGCTTTTGATAAGGAATTAGACCTGCTTTCACTGAGTGGTACCTGCAAAGCAAAACATGAAGCATTTGATAATGAAGTAGAGATTACCGACTTTTTATATACACCACAAGGACTTCAAAATTTTAATTTCAACGGAACAGTAGGTACAGAAAACTACGATTTTATCATCGAAGAATGTACTTATGATGGAACAGAAGAGCAACTAAGGTTGGATGCTTTGGCTAAGGTTTCCGTAGATGCCACAGAAGCGGTAGTTGCTGTATCAGGGTTTACCATAGATCGTCTTGGAAACATTAATTATGACCAGATCAACGTCAATGCGAAATCT
>JBCCIX010000314.1:0-5439 GCA_039028075.1 Bacteroidota bacterium
AAAGTACTTTGGAGAAGCCGACCCTATCGGCAAAACCCTGGCGATTAATGATGATCAGACTGTCCTGATGGTAGAAGGGGTTTTTGAAGATGTACCGCCAAACGCTCACTTTCATTTTGATGTGCTCATCTCTTATGTCACGATGAAAGCATTTGAAGACCCGGAAGACCCGTACTACACCTGGTCTGATTTTGGGCATTTTAATTACATAAAACTGAATTCGGATGCAGACCCTCAGGCACTTCAAAGTCAACTGATGGAATGGGCAAAGGCGTATGTGGAGGTTACAGAAGAAGAGCTGCAAAGGGCCGTTGATGCCGGAATCCATTTTAAGCTTCAAAAGCTCACTGACATTCATTTGGAATCACAAATAAGGTGGGAACTTGAGGCCAATGGAAATATCGACTATGTGTATATCATGTCAGCCACAGCCTTACTAATCCTGCTCATTGCCTGTGTCAATTTTATGAATCTAACTACTGCTCGATCTACTGAAAGATCAAAGGAAATTGGTATTCGCAAAACACTTGGCGCTTACAAGTCACAGGTTACAAAACAGTTTTTAGGAGAGTCAGTCCTTACGGCAGTGGCCGGAATGGTACTGGCGGGCTTCATTGCCGAGGTATCACTGCCACTATTTAATCAAGTGACAGGAAAAACCCTTGAGATATCTTATTTGCATAACCCTGAATTAATGATTATTCTTTTGGGTGCTGGGTTCTTAACCGGGATTATTTCAGGTCTTTACCCGGCATTTTTTCTTTCATCCATTCATCCGGTAAAGAGCCTTAAAGGTATTGATAAGATTAAACCCAAGGGAGCTACTTTCAGAAAGGTGCTGATGGTTTTTCAATTTGCCATATCACTCATGTTAATAGCCGGTAGCATCATCATCTACAATCAACTGAGTTATATTCATAACCAAGACCTCGGCTTCGATAAAGAACAGATAATGGTTATTCCCATGAAAAACATGGATCTCACGGGTAGTTTCGAAGCAATGCAAACGGAACTTTCTGCTATTTCAGGTGTCGAAGCTGTATCTGCTGCATCTAACATTCCTGGGCAACAGTTTAACCAAAATTCAATATTTAAAACGGAGGACCCCCAAAGTAGGGTTAGCTCTTCGGAAGTTTTTGTGGATGCCAACCTGATGGACGTTTTAGGCCTTGAACTACTTTACGGCAGGGGCTTTTTAGAAAATAATCCCGCAGATTCCTCTTCCTTTATCCTGAACGAAACCGCAGCGCTTAACCTGGATTTGGAACCTCCCTATGTAGGCAGCGAAATAACCTGGGCCTGGGACAATGACGGGCAACCCCCCGCCCGCGGCACGGTGATAGGGGTAGTAAAGGATTTCAACTACAGCTCACTGCACAGTCCGGTGAGGCCCTTACTTTTTTGCTTACGCCCGGCCTATAACCATGTAGTCCTAAAAATTTCAGGTACTGACATGTCAAATACCCTAACCCAGGTTGAAAAGGCGTGGAAGAAATTTGAGGAGCGCTTCGAATTTGAATATAGCTTCTTATCGGCTGATCTTGAAAAGCAATATATCGGAGAGAAAAAGACGGCCCAGGTTTTTAGTGCCTTCTCTTTCATAGCGGTTGTCATAGCGTGTTTCGGATTATTCGGAATAGCGTCCATCAGCTATTCACAACGGACGAAAGAAGTGAGCGTGAGAAAAGTATTTGGGGCCTCTATCACTAAACTTCTATCACTTCTAATGAGTGATTTTGTAAAGCTGATAGGAATTTCAATCGTCATCGGTATCCCTATAACCTGGTTTGTTATGGACAACTGGCTCCTGAACTTCAACTATCGAATTGAGTTAAATCCTTGGGACTTCGTTATTTCGGCAGTTGTACTTTTAACTGTGGCGTTAATAACTGTGACTTATTTGACCTTTCAGACAGCTTCTAAAAATCCTGTGGAGAGTTTGAAGGAGCCTTAATGGATAGGTTTTTCTAACGAAAGCGGATTTTGCTTCATTAAACTCAAAAACAATTATCTACTTTTCTCGAATTTATTTTCCCAATAATAGCATTCTGTTAGTAATTCATTTCTTTCGATCAAAAGATGACAAGATTTCCTGCGTTGATCTAGTATTATCAGCTCCACAAGGTTTAAGGTAAATCTGTTGAGAGACAATTAAGAATGCACTATTTAATCACCGGTTTTACGCATTATTTCTTTTAACAGATTATCTGAAATTCTAAAGTTCGTTCTTTTCAGATTTTCTAAGATCGGTTTAACGGAAACGATTATGCCTTCTTCTTTTGCTTTTATTATTACTCCAAGTTTTCCCGTAATCTTTAGCCCAAGCTTTTTTGCTATCAACCGGGCTTTATGATCATCAATTATAGTTAAATCAGCTGACTGTTCTATTGCCATCACGATAGCACTAGCTTCTCCTTTGTCAATCTGAAATTCTAGCAGTTATTGTTTCTGTAGATCTTTGACCTCTATAACTTGAACCCAATTAGGTAATTCTTCTCCAAATTCATTGATGACCGTAGACGTTGTATAAACGTGCTTGTACAGTTTATGGAGTAGTTCTAATTCCTTAATGTTGGCTAAAGTTATAAAGCAGCTTGTGTCGGAGACTACAATTCTATCAGGCATTAGAAACATCACTCTCTAAATCCGATGGAGGATAGTTAAATAGAGAGACATTGTATTTACCTAGTAATTCAGCAAAAGAACGTTTTGAAAGGCCTACCACTGCTGCCGCCTGTCCCAAAGACAACTTTCCTTCTTCATAAAGCTTGGAGGCCAAAGTCATGCTTATTTCTCTTTCATCAAGATTCACAAAATCAGGGATATTTAAAACTAGCTGCTTCATGGTTAATAAATATAAAACATTTGTTTAGCTATCTTACTATCTAAAAACTGGTTTTGAGGACATTCGGTTCAAGTGCGTAGCTACGTTTAATGAAGATTACTTTTTAAGAAAAGCCTTTCCCTGGATTTCATTTTGCCAAGTCGTTATTTCGGATTTACATGCTGTAAGTAAAGGTAATTGTATGAAGGGGGAAACACAGGGAATTCAAATTACTTCTTAAGCAATAGATTCTTATGATTTTCGCTCTTAGATCATTCGTGATTACTTTAATTTTAAAACATAAACTATAATCAAAAATTTAAGCCGATTATTTAACCTCTGTGTATCGGTGTTCCAACCGGAAACAACCCTGTTCCAAAGCGGAACAAGCCGACTGAGAGTTTTGAAGGCTAATATATACAAGCCATTGATTATCAGGAACTTAATTTTAAAGGCATATTATTTGGTACTAGGGTAGCGGTCAAAAGCCCAAAATAAATATGCTGGTTAACTACCTGAAAATAGCCTTACGAAACCTGCGAAAGAATAAACTCTTTTCATTCATCAATATCGCCGGCATGACCTTGGGCATGGCCAGTTTCTTTCTTGTTTCCATATTTGTCTGGGATGAGTTACAGTATGACGATTACCACCCCGATAAGCACAGAACGTTTCGGATTTATAATGTAAGCGAAGACGAAGACGGCACCACGGAAGTGCTGCCGATTGTTCCACCCATTTTTGCGCCTACCCTAAAGGCCGATTACCCGGAAGTGGAATCGACACTGAGGGTTATGGATACCTATGGCGAAATTCTGATCACACTGGGAGATCAAAAATTCCTTGAACGCAAAGCCATTTACGCAGAACCGGCCATTTTTGATATGCTGACCATTAAGTTGGTGGAGGGGAATGAACAAAAGGCGCTAAATGAGCCAAACCAGATTGTGGTTTCTCAACGTTTTGCAGAGAACCACCTGAGCTCAGTGAACGTGGGTGGGAGCTTTAACATCCAAAACGAATCGTTTGAGTTGGTCGGTATCTTTCAGGATATTCCTGAGCATTCCCACCTCCAGACCGAAGTGATCATATCCATGTCCAGCCTGTTTAAATACTGGAACAGCGAGCGCCTGAACAACTGGGTATGGCAGCAATTCTTCACCTATGTAAAGCTAAAGGAAGGTGCTGATGCCGTTAAATTTGAACAAGCCTTAACACGATTCAGCGAGAAATATGCACATCCTGTAACCAAGCCTGTAGGCTTTACCTACACACCTTACATTCAAAACATAGATGATATTTATCTGCATTCTTCGAATTTTCAATGGGAGATTGCCAAGCGTGGTAACATATACACGGTTTACGCCTTATCGGCCGCAGCGTTATTTATCATTATCATAGTTTGTGTAAACTTCACTAACCTATCTACAGCCCGTTCCATCCATCGCCTTAAGGAGATAGCCGTCAGAAAAGTGGTTGGTGCGCAGAAGAAACAGCTTATTTTTCAGTTTTTGGGCGAGTCTGTCCTCCACTCAATTTTCTCTGTGGTAATGGCTGGCCTCCTGACAGAATTATCATTGCCCTATTTAAACGAGTTTACCTCCAAGCATATCGATTCTTATTTTGTTACCCAGCCCGTTATGATCTTGGTGGTTTTCTTTTCGCTTTGGCCATAGGACTTTTTGCTGGCGCATATCCGGCTTTTTTTGGGTCGTCTTTCAGCGCGATCAGCTTATTTAGCAGCCGGTTTTTCAGGCGAGGTTTATCAGGAAGGCTGTTCCAGCGCGTGGCTGTTGTTTTTCAATTCTCGCTATCTATCTTCTTAATTATCGCGGCTATAGTGGTCTACGAACAACTTTCGTTTCTCAGAAATAAAGACCTTGGGTTTGACAAAAGTCAAGTGATCTTACTGCCGATAAATCAAAAATTGAGAAATGAGCGGGAACGATTGAAGACCATCAAGAACGAGTGGAGCAAGCATGCCGGGATAAAATCTATAAGCTATAACTATGGCCTTCCAGGCCAGATCGTTGCTGGGGATGAAATCAGAAACTCAATCAGCAAAACCTTTCCAGCCAATCATTTCATGGTAGACTTTGACTATATCCAAACTCTGGATCTTGAGATCGTGGCGGGACGAGCATTTGACGATGATTATCGCACAGATGCTTCAGAAGCATTCATTATTAACGAAACTGCTGTACGCAACTTAGGCTTTGGATCTCCGGAACAGGCGATTGGTCAGCCTCTAAGCTGGGACATGTGGAATTATGACTCCGTCAAACATGGTGAAGTCGTAGGCGTTATTAAGGACTTTCATTTTAAAAGCCTGAGGGAGGCTGTTACCACTACGGTACTGCACATTTACCCGGAGGCCTATCAAACCATGGCCATCCGCGTTAAACCTGAAGCAGTGAATGAGACGCTTACGTTTTTGAAAGAAAATTGGAGTAACCTGGAAACGGGCCGTCCTTTCAGTCATGAGTTTTTAGATGAAAACCTGGCCGAGATGTATGCCTCTGAAGAAGAACTGAGTAAGCTGTTTACTTTCTTTACGGTGATCGGTATTTTAATTGCCTGTATGGGGCTTTTTGGGCTTGTTTCCTATACTACAG
>JBCCIX010000315.1:0-5438 GCA_039028075.1 Bacteroidota bacterium
ACTGTAATTGCGATGGGGGTACTTTTGTCCACTTTGGCCAGGTCCTTTTTCAGCCATTCCATTTGCTCCTCATGTATAATGCCTATGTATTTTTTACCCCTTACATCCATTGAATTAAGCACAATGAAATGCCACCCCTTATGATCAAAGGAATAATAGGTAGCTCCAAAGTGACGTTCAAACATGCCGTACTTATAATCCACATGAGTGGAATCTTCCGGGCTCTCTTCGTAAACAGCAAATAATTCATGATTACCTATGCAATGATAGATAGGCTTGTTTAAGCCTTTTACAGCTTCTTTATACGCATTAAACAGCGCTTCTGACTTTTTGAAATTTCCCCTTAACACATCATAGACGAGGTCACCTCCGGTTAATACAAAGTCTGCTTCCAACTGATTCGCTGTATCTATCGCCATCTTGAAGGCTTTATCAGCCCCGCGTTTTAATTGGTAATGTATGTCCGTCATAAAAATGAAGGAGAAGTCCTCCACCTCTTTCAACTGGGAAAATACTTCGACGGCGGAGAAGGTGATAATTAAACTAAATATCAAGGTTTTCATTTTATAAATAGTAAACCAGTCAGCCTTGGGGAGCTGACCGGCAAGATGAAAAATAAACTTAATTGTAACCCGGGTTATTGGGCATATCCTGTGTGAGGTTGGCGTCAATCACCACCTGCGGTATTGGAAATAATCGATCCTTTTCTGAAATCAACTCCCCGCCCCGTGCATTATGAAGCGCAGTACGCTTCAACCACTTATTGGTTCGAAGTAGCGTATATCTGCGATGCTCTTCGGTCACCAACTCCCTGGATCTTTCGTCCAGAATAAAATCAATATCCACATCCCCGGCGGTGATCTCATTGGCATTGGCCCTCCTCCGTATAATATTTATAGATTCAGCAGCCTGAGCATTTTGGCCAAGCAGCAGCTGGGCTTCGGCTTTTAAGAGATAAGTTTCGGCTAAGCGCAGGTACAAGAAGTCTTTGAAGCTGGAGCTCCCTCCGACATCCACCGGATCAGCCCAATCTACTTTCCGGCACCAGGGCCAGTTCACACGACTGTTGTTAGCTGTGGAAATGTCTTCGCTGAAATCTAAATAGACCGTATCACCAAAACTGAATCCGGTAGGCAGGTTATCAATTCCTTCAGTCAAAATAAAAAACCGACGAATGGCAAAGTGTGAACCTCTGTCATCTTCAGGAGTCCAGTTTTCGATAGCCCATTTGGTTAATGAGTTGCGACCGAACCCTCTCCCGCCCCTACCTTCCGTCACGGAAAACGGGGATACGCCGTCCACCTGAATATTCACATATCTGCTATGGTGGTCCCGGCGGGAATTGTTGTTACCTCCTCCCCCAATGGTATTGCGTTCATAATTGAAAACCCATAGCGCTTCGGTATTTCCTTCAAAACGATTGATATTGCCATTGGTAAACATATCCATGAATGCCACCCCGGGCTGAGCGGCATTTACCCCATACCTTTCGGTAATAAGCTGATAGGCCGGTTCATTGATGACCTGATCCGCCCAAAATAGGGCACTATCCGGATTATTCTCCACCAAATAAATTTCTGAAAGATAGTGACGTACAGCGCCTTTCGTCATGGTTCCCGCTTGCCTTGGCTCTACCGGGATGTGCTGTTCGGCAAATCGCAAGTCGGCAATCATTTGGCCTCGCACCTCTTCCACAGGAGTTCGCTCCCAGTCCGACCGAATCGTGGCGCCGGTAGACGGTTCTAAATTCAACGGCACATCTCCCCAACCATAAGTAAGGTGTCGATAGGCCCAGGCACGCAGCGCCCTTGCTTCAGCGATCACCGTAGTTCTGTTTTCTACTTCAGACCCCGGCCCCGCCGACCAATCCACATCCTCGCCGTTTGCTTCATTAATGATGAGGTTTGTCGCATTTACAATGCTATATAGCCAAGTGAATACATCTGCATAAAAGGACTGGCTGGGGTTATTTACATCTCCCCATTGTGCCGCAATGGTCGCGAAACCACTGGAACGATGGTTGGTAACCAAATTATCGGTACCATTTTGTGTCATTTGCTGTATGGTCTGAGATCCGCTGATCGTTTCCTTTTCCCGGCGCACCTCCGCGTAGGCTCCGTTCAGGGCTATAATAAAGCCGTTATAATCCACAAACAATGAATTAGAGGTTACTATGTTCGGTGGGTCCTCTTCAAGCAGCGATTCTTCACAAGCCGTAAACACCGTTATCGCAAGCAGGAGTATAGGTATAAATTTAATTTGTTTCATTTTGAAGCTTTTAATGGGTTAAAGTGATACCAAAAACGTATTCTTTCTGGAGCGGGATGGTTCCTCTGCCGGCATCGAGCTCAGGGTCTGTTTCTTCCCAATCCGTAAGGGTAGCGAGGTTTCTTCCTGAGAAATAGAAAGTCACGCGGCCAAGCCCGATTTTTTCGAGCAGGTTATCGGGTAAATTATAACTCAGGGTCACGTCTTTCAATCTGATAAAACTGGCATCCTGATAGGGTAAGGCCGTAAACCCTTGCTGCAAACGAGCATCCAATTCATTCGCATAAAAATCATTGGTAGGGTTTTCGGGAGTCCACCAGTTTTTACGAATAACATTTCGTCTCACACCGGAGGAAGAAGAGGCATCCTGAAATAGCTGATTGGCTTTAGCGACACCGTGCACTCCGTGCATAAATACACTAAGACTGAAGTTTTTATAGGTAAACGTATTTGTGAAGCCCCACAATTCGGTCGGATCAGTTTGACCGATGATCGTTCGATCGTCTGCTGTAATTTCCCCGTTACCGTCTACATCACGTAGTTTGATATAACCGGGCTGACTTCCAAAATTAGCCGCCTGGTCAGCTTCGTTTTGCTGCCACACTCCATCAAATATAAAATCAAAGTTGGAGGTGATAGACTCACCAATAAATAAGCCACTAGCCACGTCGTCGACTTCTCCGTTTTCACCCAGTCCCAAAGAAACAATTTCGTTACTGATCGAGGTAAAATTAAAATTGGCATTCCAAGTCACCGCTCCAGCTATTTCCTGAGTAGTTGTGAGCACCAGCTCAAAACCCGAGTTTTTGGTTTCACCTACATTGTCCGTAATAGAGCCGATTCCCTGCACCGGCGATATCGTCCGGTTGAGCAGCAGGTCGGTGGTATTGGTGTTGAAATAATTAAGGCTTCCTGACACCGTATTCCCGAGTAAACCAAAGTCCATACCTACATTGAAAGAGCTACTGGTTTCCCAACTCAATGCCGTATTGGCCAGGTTTTCGGGAACCACCCCGGGTAGTGAAGTGCCGCCATCTACGAAGTTTTGCTCGGAAAATTTAGCAATGGATAAATAAGGATCCACGGCCTGATTACCATTTTCACCGTAGGAAGCCCTAAGCTTTAAAAAATTAAAAGTATCACTGGCAGGGAAAAAGTTTTCCTGTGAAACGATCCACGCTCCGGCCACAGTACCAAAGTCCCCCCACTTGTTATCATCGCCAAACCCAGAGTAACCGTCTCTTCTTCCGGTTAATGTGATGAAGTATTTTTCATTATACCCGTAGTTCAACCGTAACATGGAAGAAATGAGATCTGTACGTACAAACTCAAATGAGGGTAGAACAACTGACGCTTGTGCAGGATTATAAAACGTAGTGATGTCGTTTGGAAATCCCTGCGCTTCCAGAATGTCGGAAGTAGATTTATCCCTTTGATAACTGTAAAGGGCGGTAACACCTACAAGATGTTTATCAAACGTTCGATTGAAATCCAAAATATTTTCTATCACGGTGGAAGTGAATCGTGAAGTTTCTACTTGAGCTGCACCGCCGTCTGTCAAACCATCTTGGGTATTTCTGCCCCTGTAGGTAGTAAACTCTTCAAATCGTTCTGTAATTCCAGTGTTTAACCTGTACGTAAGACCTTTCACAAAAGGCACATCCGCCAATACATAGTTATTGGTGATCAATTGCCTTGATTCGTCCGTATTTTCGTAGTTAATGGGCTCCAATGGATTACCAATATCAGTGAACTCAGGCCAAGGAAAGATGGTGAGCTCACCATTATCCTCGAATGGGTTGATTAAAGGATTTTTACGTCCAAGGTCGCTGAAGTCAGGGCTCAATCCACTTCGGTCGTCATCTGAGTATTGCGTTCGTGAACCTACCGTAAGCCAGTCTGTGACCTGTATATCCAGGTTGACACGTCCCAGCGCCCTTCGATAATCATCGTTAATAGCTACTCCTTTTACATCCAGATAACTACCTCCAAAATAATAGCTTACGGCCCCGGCCGTACCTGAAACGGATAAGTTATGCTGCCAGCTTTGCCCGTCCCGAATGCCCAGATCCTGCCAATCCGTGAAGTTTCCATTGTCGAAATTCTCCTGTTCCGTAGCAGTCACATTGCCAGGTTCCCGCAATTCCTTAAAATCCAAGAATTCCTGAGCGTTCATATAGTTAGGAAGGCGATCAAACCGTTGGACTGCGTATCTTCCATCATAGGTCACCTGAGGCTTTCCTATCCGGCCTTCTTTTGTAGTGATCAGGATCACGCCATTAGCGCCTCGTGAACCATAAATTGCAGTCGCGGAAGCGTCCTTTAACACTTGTATAGATTCAATGTCGCTCACATTAATATCTCTTAGCTGGCCGTTATAGGGAATACGATCTACTACGATCAGCGGACTGTTATTGGCTAGAATCGAATTTCTTCCTCGAATTATAATAGATTCTTCTGAGGCTGCCCCGGCTTGGTTGGTGGTAATATTTACACCGGGAATAGCGCCTTGAATAGCCTGCGCAACATTAAGATTCGGCACTTGTTCGAGGCGTTGTTCCGGTACGGATGACACCGATCCGGTATAGTCACTGCGTTTTTGCGTACCGTAGCCTACCACAATTACTTCTTCCAGCGCCTCTGAATCTTGCTGAAGCACGATATCCAAAGAAGTCCTGTTTCCCATTGAAACATCCAGCGACAGATAGCCGATGTATGATACTGTGAGTACTCTTGCGTCATCAGGTACGCTCATTGTAAAGCCTCCATCTGCATCGGTAACCGTACCGATCTGCGTACCCGTAACTCGAACGGTAGCTCCTACCAGCGGGTCACCCGTGGTTTGATCTTTTACAACTCCGCTAATCGTTCTATCTTCCTCTTCAATGTAGGTCCTTTGCTGATTATCTTCACCGCTATCGGCCTTTAATACGGAAATATTATTATTAATCCGTTTGAATTGTAGCTGCGCTTCCTGAGCGATAAACACGAGTACAGATTCAAGGGACACGTCTTGAAAAGTGCCTGAGATCTGTTTTTTAATCCTAGCCACGTCTCGGCCGTATCCAAATCTGAAATCCGTCTTTTCTTCCAGAATTTCAAATATCTCCGTAGGTGTCTCGTTTACGAAATCAAGGCTTACCTTGACCTCGTTTAGTTTTTGGCCCATC
>JBCCIX010000316.1:0-5422 GCA_039028075.1 Bacteroidota bacterium
GACCAGGCCAAGTCACAGTTGTGGAATATTGTAGATGAAATGACAGAAGCCAAGCATTCCGGTGTACCTGCCGAACTGCACCTGGCGCTATATGAGTACGGCAACGATAACCTAAGCATAACCTCAGGCTATGTACGCCAGGTTAGCAACTTCACACAGGATCTGGATGAAGTATCACGTCAGTTATTTGCCCTGACCACCCATGGAGGTTCTGAATATTGCGGCACCGTAATCACTAAATCATTGGAGAATATGGATTGGGGTGATGATCCGGATGATTTGAAATTCATCTTCATAGCTGGAAACGAAGAGTTTTCACAGGGTCTTGTACCCTTTGAAAAAGCGTGTGCATTAGCTATATCGTCTGATGTAGTGGTGAATACCATTTATTGTGGCGACTACCGCCGTGGGATACATGAGCTGTGGAAGAAAGGTGCTGAAATCGGCGGTGGTAGCTACATGAATATCGATATGGATAAGGCCACGGTGTACATACCCTCTCCTTATGACGATAGGATTGACTCTCTAAATGACGTCCTTAACAAAACCTACATTGGTTACGGGCAACATGGTAAAGCCAATAAATCACGGCAGCTCAGAGAAGACGCAAATGCCAGCCAGTTGAGTAAGGAGAACAAAGTGAAGCGGGCCATCACCAAGAGTAAATCCCACGCCTATAAAAATGAAGATTGGGACCTGGTGGACGCCATCGACAAAAATAAGGTGGAGCTGAAGACCCTGTCGGATCAGGAATTACCCGAAGAAATGCGTAACCTGAGCCTCGCAGAGAAAGAAAAGTACTTGTTTGCGCAAAAAGAAAAACGCAAAGCCGTTCAGGCTGAGATCCAAAACCTGGCCAAATTGCGAAAGAACTATGTACAAGCACAAGATACCGCTACTTCTAACGGATTAGAGAGTGCTATCCTTAAATCGGTGAAATCGAAAGCTAAAGAGAAATCATTTGAGTTTGATAACTAGTACCCAAAGCCACTCCGGATATTATTTCGGGGTGGCTTTTTTATCGTACAATAGCGAACCGTCCTACTTAAACCACCACCGCCATCTTAAAAGACCCCTGCTCTTCCTACCGAGTACTTTGAGTCTTCTAAGTGTACATCATATGATATTTAGCGGATACCTATTATTTCCGAAGTCATGCCGGAGGCATCTTTACCACTGAGAAAGGAGGGCTACCTGCGTCATGACGAGTACATTTCAAAATTATTGCAATTAGCGATTGTTCTATCAAGTTCATTTCGAATCCCGAAGGGTGAGAAATCTTAGTGTTCTAAGTAAGGTCAGATTTCTCGCGGCGCTTTCCTCTGCTCGAAATGACGCTAATGGTCGATGTTACTTGAGGAAATGATTAAGAATGAATGTTCTGCGCTCCATCGACAATTTGTAATGCACCCGGCGTAGCTAAAAAAGTCATATTTTATCTCCCAGGATCAAAAGAATATGCTTTGATTTATGATAAAAAAGTCGCTACAGCTCAGCCAGAAGGGCCTTCAATCGCTTCCATCCTTCCTCCCTCGCCTTTTTATTGGCTTCCGAAGAGTCAGCACGTTCTCCCGCCCGAAAAAATCCGTGGCCTGCCCCTTCATAGATCACCGGCTCGTAGGTTTTCTTGAATTTAAACATGGCAGTCTCACTCCGCTCTATGGTGGCGTTTACGCGGTTATCGTTACCTCCGTAAAAACCATACACAGGTACGCTGATCTTTTCATAGGCGTCTTCTGATTTTGGTCCCGTGCCGTAGCAGACAAAGGCGGCTTCTATCTCATCCGTATTGGTACTCAGCCGAAAGGTTTGACTACCACCCCAGCAAAAGCCGATCACCGCCACCTTGCCGTTACCGGCGGCGATTCCCTTAGCGTAGGCTATATTCGCCTTGAGGTCGGCCGTGACCTGGTCCGGGTCTAGTCCATAGATACCGGTTCTTGCCGCATCCGAGCTTTCGTAGCTGCTGGTTCCCCCTCCATCAGGCGCGGTACCACTCAATAGGTCCGGAGCTAAAGCTATATATCCCGCTTCGGCGATTTGGTCCGCGAGACTTCTCGCCCAATCGTTCAAGCCCCTATTCTCATGGATTACCAACACTACCGGGACCTTTTCCGATACCTCCGGAAAAACCAGGAATGACTTTACCGCGCGGTCTCCATGCGTAACATCCACCCATTCGTGATGGCGTGGTGAATTTTCCAAACGCTCCAAGGGAGTTTGAGCGCATAAAACAACAGGGGCCAACAAAAAGCAAAGTGAGCATAAGAGTTTCATATTGAGTTCGTTTTTCAATTTATAGTGATATATATAACACAAGCGAAATTTAGCTAAAAAACCTCTAAAACTTGATATACCTATTCACCGCTCCCATAAAGCGTTGCCCTACGCTTCCCAAGATACGGCTAAATGCCCGCGCTACCCCTAACCTCTAAAGGGGAAACCAACGCCTGATGGAAAATAGAGGCCATCCCTTTAGGGAAAGAGGGTTTCTGACACTTCCGGAAAACCAGGAAATCTAACGTCCGGTGGTGAAAGGTAATAGCTAGCCCTTTGTAATGAAGTCGAGAACTTTTGGGATACTGGTGCCCTGCGCTACCCCTAACCCCTAAAGGGGAAACTAGCGCCTGATGGAAAATCTAGGGCATCCCTTTAGGGAAAGAGGGTTTCAGACACTTCCGGAAAACCAGGAAATCTAACGCCCAAGTGTTAAAGGTAATAGCTACCTTTTTGTTATGGATTCGAGAACTTTTGGGATACTGGTGTGCCCAGCGCTACCCCTAACCCCTAAAGGGGAAACCAACACTTGATGAGCAATGTCTGGCATCCCTTTAGGGAAAGAGGGTTTCTGACACTTCCGGAAAACCAGGAAATCTAACCTCCGGTCGTGAAAGGTAATAGCTAGCCTTTTGTGATGAAGTCGAGAACTTTTGGGATGCTAGTGTGCCCCGCGCTACCCCTAACCCCTAAAGGGGAAACCAACGCCTGATGGAAAATAGAGGGCATCCCTTTAGGGAATGAGGGTTTCTCACACATTTAGAAAAAATGGTAAATTGAAAGCTGATTCTTTACGAGTTATATCTATTCATAAAATGGAATAAAGAGCCAAACACCATGTATGCCCAGCACCACCCCTAACCTCTAAAGGGGAAACCAGCGCCTGATGGAAAATAGAGGGCATCCCTTTAGGGAAAGAGGGTTTCTGACACTTCTGGAAAACCAGGAAATCCAACGTCTGGTCATGAAAGGTAGTAGCTAGCCTTTTGTGATGAAGTCGAGAACTTTTGGGATGCTAGTGTACCCCGCGCTACCCCTAACCCCCAAAGGTGAAACCAACGCCTGATGAAAAATGTACGGCATCCATTTAGGGAATGAGGGTTTCTCTCAGTTTCTATTGCCCGTAAATTCTAAAGGGAAGAAATCGAAGATCCATCTAATTCACTTTAGGGCAGAGGTAAAATAGGTCAATCAATCATGTTTGAAGAATATCAAAACTAAACAGCTAGCGGCTGATCAACTACTACTCACTTCTGAGTGTATTCACGGGATTACTCATTGCTGCTTTTATGACTTCATAGCTCACTGTAACTATGGCGAAAAGCAAGGCAGCTACACCTGCCACCAAGAAGGTGAGCGGCTGTAACGACGTGGCATACGGAAATTGGTCTAGCCACATTTCCATGCCGTAGTAGCTGGCCGGTACCGCTGCTACAATCCCGATAATCACCAGAATAGCAAACCTCCGTGTAAACATGTACATAACGCTGCTCACTGAAGCACCTAGCACTTTGCGGATGCCAATCTCCTTCAAATAAGGTTTTCCATGGAGATAACTTCTTGTTTAAGTTTAATTAAAATTCTGATCGAAGCGAAAATTAGTTATTAGATAGCTGTATGTTTTCTCACCCATCTCCATAGCTACATACCCGAGCAAGGTAATAGCCGCCTCTGGCTTAGGCAAAGCATTTCTCATGTGTAGTGTTCTTCTGAAGGATTTATTGAGCCGTTCTATCCAGTTAGTAGTATAGATCATTCTTCGGATCCTATGATCAAATTGAAGATAGGTAAATATCAGGTCCAAGTCAGTCCTTTGTAGGGTAGCCTTGAGCTTAGGGTATCTGGTATCCCATTGATGTAACACTTCTGCCAACTTACGTTTCGCCTGATCTGCCGTGTAGCTGGGATGATCTGGGTTGAACACACCAGAAAGGGCTTTAGCAAACTCCTTACGGTCAGTAGCCCTGATATGCTTGTTAAGGTTGCGTTGAAAATGTAGTATACATTTTTGCTGCATGCTGGAAGTAAATACCTTCCCGATGGTTGTATCTAGTGCCGTAAGGTCATCAAAGACGAAAAGGCCTACATTACTCACTCCTCGCTCTTTGATCCCATCGAGCACTTCCTGCCAGCCTGATGCTGATTCCTGGGGAATGTTGACGATACTGAGCACTTCTCTGGTTAAATCTCTCTTTAACCCTAAGGGTACATAAAAGGCTTCTGTTGCTACTCGGTCCCTTCTCACTTTGATATGAAGGGCATCAATGTAAACAATGGGGTAATAACTATCTAGAGAGCGGTGGAGCCAAGCATTAACGAGTGAGCCGAAGTCGGTAGTAATCCTAGATATACTACTCTTACTGTAAGAACTACCATAGATATTACCAATGACTTCTTCGATCTGGCGAGTGGTTAACCCTTTGCCATATAGCTCAAAACACTGTGATTTTACCTGTTCTTCTTGCTGATTGATTACGCCCAGAAGTACAGGTTGAAAAACGCCCAACCGATCCCGGGGTATAGACAAAGAAAGCTTAGTGCCAATACCTGAACGTGTTGCTTTGCGGTAGCCGTTGCCTTTATTACTAGAATCTTCTTTGTTGGAAAGAAAGAGCTTACGCTCACTTAACATCAGCCCATTGACCATCATGGTAAAAAGATCGTTAAGGCCGTGCTCCTTTTCTAACTCTAAATTGATAATACTTTGAAGCTGCTTTTTCGTAAATTTCATCTGGGTTTCCTCTTGTATATTCTCCATAATTTTTGTCGTTATTAGTTATGAAGTTATCCGGTGGGAAACCTTCTTTCCAAATTAATAGGACACACTTTCTGGGACGGTATGGTCTAAAATATGAAAACCTTTACCTTGTACTGAAAATGCGTAAGTAACTGATAATCAAATAATTGAATAATTATGCCAATATTTGTTGATAGCCCGGATAGTAGTTTTTGCATTTCAAAAGAAGAGACCGGTCATCCGGTCTCTACAACATTTGGAGATTACTTAGTCGTCCCTTAAAAAGTAGGTATGGGTTCAAATTTTTTTGATTTGGCCTGGAGGTTACCCCAAATTTGGCGAACGATATCCAGCCAAATTTTTAGTTTCTTTTGGTACTTTACGATCCACTTTCTGAAGTTAAAGGCC
>JBCCIX010000317.1:0-5411 GCA_039028075.1 Bacteroidota bacterium
CTTTTTTACTAACCTTCCTTCTGATTCCAATTGATTACCACCATGGTCTCTCAAGAGAACGGTGAGCACATCTATATCTTTTTCTTTTATAAAATTCATGATAGATTGCTCGATATCATCACTTGTGATGTACACGTATTCATGATCAACATAATCCAGATAGTATTCCAGAGAGGCTTCGGCACCATCATTAGTCCGGTTGTCTCTATTGATATGCAAAAGGTACACCTTAGCCTTCATTAGCATAGCCAGGTTCATCAGCGGCTTTAAAGCGGCAGAATTTTTTATATCATAAAAATCATTGGCATAGGCTATACGTCTTATTTTCGTCTCTTTATACTTCTCAGGAACAAGCATCACCGGACAATCGATAATTTTCACTAAGGCCTTTGAAAGAGAAGAACCGTTGATGCCACGAGTACCCAATACCAATAAGTCGGGACTTTCAATTTTTATTATATGTTGAATATCACTGAGTAGTCCCCCTTCTTTAGTGATCTCAAATTGATAGTTAAGCTTGGAAGGGACTAGTTTGGCAGCTTCAAAATTGGCAAATAACTCTTTTACTTCTTGCAGATTCTCATCGCTTCGCTGAACGTGAATTAGATGCAGGTGCGGTCGAAATGTGCCAAAAACATCAACAATAAAATCTATAGCGTTCTCAGAGGCAGGTGATAAATCAATGGGGAGTAAAATCTTTTTCATGGCCGTGGCATTTAATTCTATGCTAAGCTAGCAGTGATTACAATGATCTTTTTTTACTATGGTCAGGATCTTATATGATTAAAATCAGGGATTAAAAAAAATACAGCTTTCAAACGTTTGCGGACTACGACTAAAGGGTGGCAATTGGATTTGATTTCAACGAATTGCTTGATGGAACTATTGAATTCCTGTAATTTTAATATTCCTATAAGATTAAACCATGAAGATTTGAGTCAATTTATTATAACTGATGATGCCGCTGCGGGAAAAGTAGGTCAGGCTTCTATGTTGACCAATGCAGATTTAGGGCAGATCAAAAATGCGGAGCAACTGCGTACGTTTTTAGCCGCCAGGGGCCGTGATTTTGCTAAAATGGAGCTCGCTATTGACTATGAAGACCAGCTGAAAAAGCTACAGGTTGAGTTGGTAAAGCTGCAGAGCCATGTGATAAAACATCAACTCAGGGTAGCAGTGCTCTTTGAGGGTCGTGATGCTGCCGGCAAGGGAGGTACCATAAAGCGCTTTATTGAACATTTAAACCCTAGGGCTATGCGCGTTGTGGCGCTAGCCAAACCCACGGACCGGGAACGTGGGCAGTGGTACTTTAGAAGATATATCCGTGTACTACCCAATGCCGGTGAGATTGTTTTCTTTGATCGAAGCTGGTACAACCGAGCGGTAGTGGAGCCCGTTATGGGTTTTTGTAGTGAAGAAGAATACCAGCAGTTCATGAGACAGGTTCCTGAATTTGAACATATGTTATTTGAATCCGGGGTGCATATGGCAAAATTTTGGTTTTCAATTGAAAAAGCAGAACAGGCCCGCAGGTTTGCTTCCCGTGGCAACAATCCTTTAAAACGCTGGAAGCTAAGTCCGGTTGATCAAAAAGGGCAAGAGCTCTGGGAAAAATATACCTACTACAAAGAACAAATGTTCAGTCGCACACACACCTCATATAGCCCCTGGATTATCGTAAAGACCAATGTAAAAAAGGAAGCCAGGCTTGAAAGCATACGACATCTGTTATCCTCCTTTGAATACGAGGGTAAAGATGAGGCTTCTACTCGTGTTCTGCCAGATCCCAACGTGATTATGCGCTTCCACAGATCTATCTATAATGAGCATTAAAATGAAGAAGTATACGTTTAATGATAGTGAACTTAAACTCTTAAATAGCAATAGAGCCATTAAACTCATGCTGGATAAAAAGCCAGGATATGATCCTGACAGGGTGTTGCGCTACGTAAAGTATGAATACCAGCTTGAACGAAAACAGGTAGAACTGATTAAGTTACAGAATTGGGTAACTGAGTGCAAAAAGCGGGTATGTATTTTATTTGAAGGAAGAGATTCTGCCGGAAAGGGGGGAGCTATCCGAAGGATTACCCATCATATGAATCCCAGGTTTTATAAAGTGCTGGCGTTACCCAAGCCCACGGAGGATGAGTGTGGCCAATGGTATTTTCAACGATACATTGTTAACCTTCCTAATCCGGGTGAGATCGTATTTTTCGATAGGAGCTGGTATAATAGGGCTGTGGTGGAACCGGTGAATGGTTTTTGTACCCAAGATGAATACGAAAGATTTATGGATGAGGTCAACCATTTCGAATCTATGATAACTCGGGACGGCATTATTCTCATTAAGCTTTACTTCTCAATTACTAAAGATGAACAAGCCAGACGCTTCGCAGATATTCAGGAAAACCCCTTAAAACGATGGAAAATGACACCAGTCGATCGTAAGGCCCAGGAATTATGGGATGTATACACAGCCTATAGAGAAAAGATGTTTGATCATACCGATACGCGGGAGAATCCATGGACAGTTCTCAAAGCGAATAAAAAGACAAAAGCCAGGCTTAACGCAATTAATCATATCCTTGATGTTATTCCCTATGAATAACTAGTGTATAGAGTGCTAATTTCTCAAATTGACTATCGTGTATTTTCCCTTATTCTGGGTTAAATTTTTCACTGTAGCTCTGCTAGCAAAATTCGCCTCTACTAAAGAAAAGTATAATCCAAAATTTTAGTTCATTGAATTAACATTGTCGACACGGTATGACCTATGTTTTGTCGTGTAAAGAAGCTTTTTACTGGAAAGTCAGTCCTAAAAGCGAGCGCTCCAAGTATGCGAATCCGGCCTTTGATCTAAAGCAAACAGCTATTACAACTTTGGCAGTAGATCTTATCTTGTATGATTGAAAAATTAAAAGGAGGGGGGTAACTGGTGATTTCCTGTCAACTTGAGTTTTGCACGAGCGTTTTGGTAGCCTTCAAATCTTACGATGAGTTGGCGCGTATTATATGACTTAAAAAAATTGAAAATTAGGCCATAAAATCAGAAAGTCCACATCAAAAAAAACAGCGGCTTACAATTTTGCGTAAGGTCAGTAATTTAGATGCCATAAAAGGGTTAAGGTGGCAAAGATGTTTTTTCTGAGACAACAACTTGCAAGCAAGCAGTTCAAAAATGCGTATTCATTGACTCTTTTGTTGATTACTGCAGCAGTGGCTCTGGTTTCTCTCATGACGAATTCCGTAACTGACATATCCGGTCTGATCTATTGGCCAATCGCCTATTTCCTCATACTTTGGACTCTTGGTTTTTTTATTCCCGGTGCTTTTCTCAGCGCGCTTTCCCTTGATTTTACCAGGGGACTTATCTGGCATTTCGGATTTTCATGTTTATTTGGCTTGAGTCATATGCTACTGACGGATATATCAATCGTTTTGTTAGAGCGATTTTTAAGCGTACCTGAACACTACACATTAACTGACTTACCTGTAAAATGGTATGATCGATGGTATAATTTCTTCCATGGCTTGGTTTGGTATTGGGTAGGTATGATACTTTTATTCGTAATATATTTTCGTGAAATGTATCAATACGAAAAGGCCAAAAACGAAGACCTTATAGAGAGCTTATCTGAGGCTCAAGTCAAAACACTATCTACAGAGCTAAATCCACACTTTTTATTTAACGCCATGAATGGCATTGCCATGCAAATTCGAAAAGGAGATAATGAAGAGGCAGTGGGGGGTATTGCCAGTTTGGGGGAAATGCTACGGGCAGTTTTGAGTACCCGAAATGAGGTGCTCATTACGGTACGTGACGAGCTTGCACTGGTGGAAGAATATATTTCACTCGAAAAAAAGCGATTTAGGGACAGGGTTTCGGTCGAGATGCATTGCAAAAAAGACCTATACACCTACAAAATGCCGAAATTCCTACTGCAACCTGTTGTTGAAAACGCCTTTAAACATGGAATTTCCGGTAAAATAGATGCTGCTAAAATAGTTCTTAAGCTTTTTGAGCAAGGTAATAGGTTAGTTATGCAAGTCTTTAATAGTGGAGAAAATACAAAGAACTGGACCGGGATGTATGGCCGAGGTCTTGGGCTTCCAAATACGGTGGAGCGACTCAGAAGGATATATCAATCAGACTACTCCTTTCACATGAAACAACAACAAAACGGCTTTCTGGTAGAGATCGCCATTCCTAAGGTCACATGAGATACAAGACGATCATAGTAGATGACGAAAAAGATGCACGTGAAGGAATCTCATTACTACTTCAGCAAGATGATACGATTCATATTACTGCAATATGCGCCGACGGATTTTCCGCAATTCAGGCTATTGAACAACACAAACCGGATATTCTCTTCTTAGATATTCAAATGCCCGAGGTGAATGGGTTTGAAGTGCTCAGGAGCGTTGACTATACACCTAAAGCAGTCGTATTTGTCACTGCCTACGATGATTTTGCATTGAAGGCGTTTGAAGTCCGGGCCATCGACTATTTATTGAAACCTTTTAGCGACAGCCGTTTTCGCAAGTCCCTGAAGTATGCCAAAGAACGGGTAAATTCAAAAAGCACCTTAAAAACCTCAGCACTTTTGGATGATGTTAAACGTACCTCTTCTTCACCTGCTGAATTGATAGAAAAACCCTCTGCTGATATATTGATTGTAAAGGACAAAGGTAAAGTTCATTTGATAAACTATAAGGATATACGCTGGCTTGAGGCTTACGATTACTACGTTAAGATCCATCTAAAGAGCCATCTCTTCTTACTTCGGGAAAGCCTGAAAAAATTGGAAGCTAAACTTCAGCCCTTTGGCTTTATCCGGGTACATAAATCTGCCTTAGTGAATAGTAGATACATATCCTCAGTTGAACCTGTGAGCACCAAAGAATTTAAGCTGAATTTGAAAGAAGGTCACCAGGTAAAAGTAAGTCGTAATTACAAAAATTCGCTTTTTGACTACCTGAAGGCCAGCAAGTGACACGTTTCTGCTTTTACCGGACCTTTTACTGCATAGTGGTTACGGTTATCTATCTTGAACCTTACCTTTATTTTGTGTTGGTGTGAGAGTAAGTTTCTTTTACGCACGAAGTGATGGAATTTGCTCACTTTTTTAAGTTGGTGCGAAACAGATTGCTTCGTTGCTTCGCAAAACATTAATACTATCGTTTAACAAGTCGAGAGATATGTTCAAGAATCATATTAAGTTTTCGGTGAGAATGTTTCTAAAGGAGGGGATTTATCCGTGGTTAAATGTCCTGGGTCTTTCACTGGGTATCTCCTGCGGTATTCTGGTGCTGCTCTATCTTCAGTACGATCTCACTTACGACCGGCATCATAAAAACCATAAGAACATCTACCGAATTGTAAACCATTTACAGGCTACCGGAGC
>JBCCIX010000318.1:0-5408 GCA_039028075.1 Bacteroidota bacterium
CATTGGGTTTGCCGATGCCGCCCAAGAGCCTATTTGGTTTACTACAGCGCCTTCATTAGCCATACCTAAAGCCATTGCGCATGCTGGCATCAAAGCGGACGACGTAGATTTTTATGAGATAAATGAAGCTTTTTCCGCTGTCGCATTGGCTAACAATAAAGAATTGGGACTGGATAATGACAAGGTAAATGTAAATGGTGGAGCGGTTTCATTAGGCCACCCACTAGGTGCATCAGGTGCCAGAATTATCACCACGTTGAATAGTGTCTTACATCAAAATAATGCCAAAGTAGGTGTAGCAGGCATTTGTAATGGTGGAGGTGGCGCTTCGGCTATCGTATTGGAAAAGGTATAGCGAAAAATGCGTAGTAAGGGAGAAATTACACTATTCTTCACTACCACAAATTAAGGTCGGGGCCTGGTTATTCGATATCTTTGTCACTATGAGGTTTATTTTATTGTTAATTTCTACAGGTGTTGTTGTGCTACCTTGTTTCTCACAGAAAGAGGTTCGGACTTACTACGACAATAGCAACATCCTTAAAGAAATATATTTTGTAGATAAGAATAATACTGACCTTCTCGAAGGTAAATACACCCTATATCACCCGAATAATGTGGTCGCAACGGAAGGTGCTTTTGTTAACGGTTACAAGCACGGCATTTTCAGGCAATACTACCAAAATGGAATCCTTCAGCGTGTGGTGGAATACAAAGAGGGCCAAAGAGAAGGTCAGGTAAAGATCTATAACGATCAGGGTGCAGTGGTACAAACTGCTTTTTATTCAAAAGGCGAGCTATCAGATAGCCTTTACTTCTATTATAATAATGGACAGGTCAAGAGCAAAGGTCGTTTCATTGACGGAAAGCCAGAGGGTGAACTTATAGATTATTATGAAAATGGTGTTGTAAAGCGGAGAATTACTTATAGTGGTGGTGAGCAGAATGGCACTTCGTTTACGTACTATGAAGACGGCACAACACGGACCGAGGGTAGTTATAAAGACGGTCGATTGGATGGTAATTACACCACATATTTCCCGTCCGGAAAAGTAGAAACCGTTTCAGAAATGATAGCGGGAACAAAGTCAGGTGTCTTCAAAAATTACAACGAACTGGGACAGCTTCTTTTGGAAGGCAAATATGATAACGGTCGACTCCATGGACAGAACATTGCCTACTTCGGCAACGGCAACATTAAGCACAAATACGTATACCAGGAGGGGATTTTAGTGGGTGAAAATCAAGCTTTTTACGAATCCGGGAGTGTAAAGACCAAAATCACCGTTAGCAAAGACTTACTCCATAAGGAAATAGTAAACTTCGACTCTACAGGTAACAAATATTCAAAAGAGCTTTATGTTACCAATAAGAAACATGGTATATGGTTAGAGTACTATCCAGAAACCGAACAGGTCAAGACCGAAACTCCTTATGAAATGGGCAGAATAAATGGGAAACGTATTACTTACCATTCAAATGGAAAGGTAGCTAAGGAAGAAGTATTCAAATTTGACAATCTTTATGAGACGGCGCTCACCTATTACAAATCAGGACAATTAAAAGAGACTATCCCCTACCACTCGGATAAACGCCATGGCGTTTATGAAGAACGTTATGAAAACGGGACTACTAAGGTCAAGGGAGAATATGTAGGAAATCGTAAAGTACTGGATTGGAAATTCTTTACTGAAAATGGTGAACTAGAGAAAAAGGAAATATATGAGGCGGGTAAATTAGTTGAGGTGGTGAATAATTAAATTCGTATGCTATCGGTAAGTTCGGAATCCTACTTTTAATCAGTCGTATGAACGCTCTTAAAGAAACCCATTTCACTTTCCCTAATCAAACCAACTTCTACCGGGGAAAAGTACGTGACATCTATTACTTTAATGATAAAATGGCTATGGTAGCCAGTGACCGGATCTCGGCTTTTGATGTCATACTTCCCAAGGCTATTCCGTTTAAAGGCCAGGTGCTTAACGAGATTGCTTCGCGAAACCTAAAGGCTACAAAAGAAATTTGCCCGAATTGGCTAACCTCTACGCCTGACCCAAATGTTGCCGTAGGGGTAATGTGCGAACCTTTTCCTGTAGAAATGGTAATTCGAGGCTATTTAGCCGGGCACGCTTGGAGAGAATATCGATCCGGACAAAGGCAGATATGTGGTGTTCCATTGCCTGAAGGGTTAAAAGAAAATGATAAACTCCCCCACCCCATTATTACACCTACTACGAAAGCCCGTGAAGGGCATGATGAAGACATTTCTAGGGAGGAAATACTACGACAAGGCCTGGTCAGCGAAAATGATTATCAGGTACTTGAAAAGTATACCTATCAGCTTTTTAACAAAGGAACGGAACTAGCCGCAACCCAAGACCTGATATTGGTGGACACCAAATACGAGTTTGGAATAATAAATGACACTATCTACTTGATTGATGAAGTGCATACCCCCGATTCATCACGATATTTTTATCAAGCAGGTTATGCAGAGCGCCAGAAAAATGGCGAAACCCAAAAACAACTTTCCAAAGAATTCGTAAGACAGTGGTTAATATCAGAAGGTTTCCAGGGAAAAGAAGGGCAAGTAATACCGGAAATGACGGACGATATTGTAAAATCCATCTCAGATAGGTATCTTGAACTTTTTGAAAAAGTAGTGGGCAAACCCCTCAAAAAACAAGACTATTCTAATATTGACAGTAGGATAAAAGGTAACATAGAAAAAGAGATCAATTAGGTAATTAATACATATGAAATACACGGTAGATAAGCAGGAGAAGTATACGTTGTTAAAGCTACATGAGGAAAAGTTGGATTCCAGTATTGCTCCCAGTCTAAAATCTGAACTGATCAAGATCCAGGCTGAAGGAATCAACAACATAATTCTAGACCTTTCCGAAGTAAAATATACTGACTCATCAGGGTTAAGCGCTTTGCTTGTGGGTAACAGAATCGTACAGGAAGACGGTGGGATTTTTGTCTTGGCCAGTCTTTCAGACCATACCACCAAACTCATTAAGATCTCTCAACTCGACAGTGTGTTGAATATTCTGCCTACCGTAGAAGAAGCTATTGATGCTGTTTTCATGCATGAAGTTGAAAAAGAGCTTGGAGACGAGGAATAGTAGTCTTTGTCTTTTGAACTTAAAATATTAGGAGCTAATTCTGCAACACCAGCTTACGGTCGACATCACACTGCCCAAATCCTCGGAACACCGAAACACCAATTCCTCATTGACTGTGGAGAAGGTACCCAAGAAAGGCTAAGACTTTTCGGCATTAGCCCATTAAAAATACACCACGCCTTCATTAGTCATTTGCATGGCGACCATTATCTCGGGTTGATGGGTCTTATTTACACCATGCACCTTATGGGTAGGACTACAGAATTTCACGTTTACGGGCAAAGGGGATTAGAAGAAATCATACTCACTCAATTACGTTATTCTGATAGTATCCTCAAATACGATATTATTTTTCACGAGTTGGTTCCGATGGACCAGCATCTGATCTTTGAAGATAAGTACATAGAAGTACATTCTTTTCCCCTATACCATAGAATTCCCTGCTGCGGATTCCTATTCAGGGAAAAGCCAAAAAGTATTAGATTGAACAAAGAAAAGTTACCCGACAATATTTCCTTAGCTGCCATCGGTCAGTTAAAACGGGGTGAAGACGTAATGGATGACCGAGGTCAGATTCTATATTCCAATCAAGATCTAACCTTGCCACCGCGTAAGTCGTGCAGCTATTCCTTTTGTTCGGATACCCGGTATAACGAGAGCCTTGTTTCCATCATTAAAGAAGTTGATTTACTATATCATGAAACTACGTTTGTGAAGGAAATGAAGCACTGGGCAGAAGTGACTAATCATACTACAACAGTGGAAGCAGCAACCATTGCACGAATGGCTAACGTAAAGCAACTCGTAATAGGCCACTACTCCGCAAGATACAAAGAACTGGATATTTTTCTCAATGAAGCTAGGGAAGTTTTTCCAGAAACGGTGTTAGCGGTTGAAGGAGAATCAATAACCATTAATGACTAATGAAACTAATAGATAAGCGCACTAACCTGTTCATAGTCTTAAGTGGTATCTTCTTAACCAATGCCCTCGTAGCCGAACTCATAGGTCAGAAAATTTTTTCACTTGAAGCCTCATTCGGTTTCGCTCCGGCACAAATAAATATGTTAGGAGACTGGGTATTGGATTTCAACCTTACTGCGGGCGTGGTGCTCTGGCCGGTTGTTTTCATAACCACCGATATTATTAACGAGTACTTCGGTAAAGAGGGAGTGAAGAGAATTACCTATCTCACCGTGATCTTCATTGTATTTGCGTTCTTGGTAATTACAGCGGTTACCTGGCTTAAGCCCGCACAGTTTTGGCTGGACCTAAACAACACCGATCCGGGAGGCAGACCATTCAATATGGATTATGCTTTTGACAAGGTATTGCTACAAGGGGCTAGAATCATCGTCGGATCGCTTGCCGCATTTTTAATCGGTCAGCTCTTAGATGTTTTTGTTTTTCACAAGCTACGAAAGATAACAGGTAGCCGATACCTTTGGGTGCGTGCGACGGGGTCTACCTTGGTTTCTCAACTGGTAGATAGCTTTGTAGTTTTGGGGGTAGCGTTCTACGTGCTAGCTCCTGCAGAGGCCAAGTGGACGCTGACGCAAGTAATCTCTGTGGGCCTTATCAATTACATCTATAAGTTCTTTGTTGCCGTGGCCTTAACTCCTTTGCTGTACATTGCCCACTATTTGATTGACAATTATCTGGGCAAAGAAAAAGCGGAGGAGCTTACCGAAACCGCTGCAGATAGCAGCAAAGGGTTCTTTTAACCCCTATTCCTATAGATATTTAGAGTCGGTAGAAAAATAATGCTTTGTTACTAGGCAACTCGTCCTCCGGACATTTTTTTGAATACGTGTGAGTGATCCCGTGTACATATAGTACGTAGCCTGTAGGGCAATTATTACTTTTCCTGCCTTTTAAGTATGCATTGCGTGCCCGTAAAAGAACCCCGCTCCATAGGTTCAACCCAAATAAGTATCTAAGCCGAATCATATTGAGCATGCCGTCTTCTTAAATGCTCGAGATTGTCATAACTTCAGATTGAACTGCAGCCAGGACACCTTAGATATATGCCATTAATCTCGATTCATAATTCAAGATCTCATAGAACTACAGCGGGTGAAAGTGCTAGTTTGAGATCGTAACAATGCTGTGTAAATGCATTAACAGGAGCATTAGGACTGCACAGATCGCGTTCTCTGCTCCATTGCTACTACTGTATTTTATCTGTTATTTTCTTGATTGCTTCATCTGTCAAGTCCTTTAAAGTCATGATATGTTCCGTTTCAGTTTCCCAAAATTCTTTTGGTTCTTTTGCCG
>JBCCIX010000319.1:0-5401 GCA_039028075.1 Bacteroidota bacterium
AAAAATAAGTAAAAAAGAATTCAGAGTCTATGACAACTTCTTCCAGAGGTTTGAAGCCCGGTCATTTCGGTAAAAATTGCGAACTAGGTAAAAAGTCGTAGACCTAAATACGCTCTTAATGCTATTGAGGACGACTTTTCTCGAATTTAATTTTGCATTCAATGATTAGTAAACATCAATTTTTCCTGTTAAGAGCGGTGTGTTTTTTATTCACCTTTAGTATACAGAGCATAGGCCAAGCGCTTTCGCAAAACGTGGACACAATCGAAGCCGATGGAGCTATACCAAGGTTAAAAACGAATGAAGTTTTGTCAGCCTATCCGATAGATCGACTGAAAACACGCTTTGACCAGTTGTATCGTACCTCAGAACTGTTTCAAAGGCAGGGATTTACAGACAGTGCTATATACTATGCTCAAAAAGCCACTCTCACAGCACGACAGGCAGGAATGGAAGAGACCCTTTACTTTGCCATGAAACGTCTTGTTGACATTTACGAAGATAGGGGTGAATATAGAAAAGCGCTCGACCTCCAAAAAGAGCTACTCGTTTCCCCACAAGAATTTATCAAATTGAAGTCCGAAGTTAGCCTGGAAGACACCGTAGCCAATAGTGATCTAAAGAAAAACCTTTCTAGCAAAGAGCAGGAATTCATCGCACTTCAAGCCAGCGCCAAGAGCAGAACGATTTTATTGCTGGCTATTGTCACCGTACTTCTTATCCTTTTTATTGCTTTCGCTTATAGACAATACGTGCGCGATGTATACCAATTAAAGAAAATTCAGTCGCAGAACAAGCTCATACGACGGAGGAATAAGGAGATTGCTCTGCGCATTGATGAGCTACGTCAGTTTGCATATATCGCTTCTCATGACTTACAGACACCACTATCGGGCATTGTGAAGATTGTCGATTGGTTCAATAGAGATTATGGCAATGTGCTGGATAGTCAGGGTATAGAATTGTTAGACCTCATGAGATCGAGGGCCAAAAGAATGGAGAGTATGCTTCATGGAATTCTTGCCTATTTCAAAATAGGCACAAAAGCACAAGAGAATGAATTAATTGATCTGAAAGAGCTAGTGATGGAGGTCTTAAAATCCATCAATTATGAAAATAAATTAAAGCTCAAGCTGGATGTAAGGAATATTAAGCTTTGGACGGATCGATCGCAACTTAAGCAAGTAATGTATAACCTTATTCATAACAGCATTCATCACAACGATAAACCGATCGTTTCGATACAAATAGGGTTTGAAAAAAAAGATAACGAATGGTGTTTAGTCGTGCGGGATAATGGCCCGGGCATTGAACAGCGGCTATTGAAAAAGGTATTTGATATCTTTCAGCAAGCCAGTAAAGAAGATGAAAACAGATCAGGTATTGGGCTTGCCATAGTTAAAAGAATTTTGGCCGGTTGGGATTCTAAAATATCAATAGAATCTAAACCAGGTCTGGGTTCTACGGTGTATTTACATCTCAACAAGAAATTGATTTCCCGTGTAAAGTCACCCCAAAGGGAACTAGTATACTCCTAGTTCTTATCCAATGCTGCCATCGGGACTAGCTACAGGGTATTACGATTTGCCAACGAAATGCCCACATCCATTTTAGGGTATACGCACTAAAACCGGCGGATTTTAGGATCTCTTCCCATTCCTCTTTCTTGAAGGAACGAAGCACGGATACTCCCGCATCATTCTTTACCATGGGCGATTTTGAGAAGAGTCCGGTGAGGAGGTTAATGGAGTGGTACGCAAACCAATGGCGGTGTAAATCGTTAATTGCTACGCCTACTGTGGCCTGCTTTCTGATCGTTTTAAATAACTGGATTAGCTCAGAATCACTAAAGTGGTGTGTAAAGAGAGTAGCGGTGACAATGTCTGCTTCCAGTGTACGGAACTGCTCAGAGAAAATATCTATAACCCTGTAGCTTATTTCCGAAAAACCCGTCGAGTTTTCCTCTGCGAAAGCAATGACATTTGGATTAGCGTCAACTCCTATCAGCTCAACGTCTATCCTTCTTTTTCGTGCCCATTTTGCGATAAGCTTTAAAATATCACCACCACCGCAACCTATGTCAACTATCCGCCAAGTACCCGCTTTACTGCTATGAACAAGTTTCTCGATGGCATTAATGGTCACGTAGTTACCCCCAAGCCACTTATTTATGGTTTCCAGTTCACGCAGAGTTTGTGCAATGACTGGGCCATCCGAATTCAGGTCGTCCATTAATTCAGGTTCATCGGACCGCACGGCAAACCTTGAGCTCATGAACGTACTCGAAAAATTATGCTTTCCAAGGTAAGACCCGGTCCAAAAGCCAGCGCAAAAATTTGGTCCTCATTGTTATCCACAGAAAACCCACTCATCAGTCGTTTTAGCACAAACAAAATAGTGGGAGAAGACATATTTCCATATTCACGAAGAACATGATGTGCTGCATTATTTTGTGATTTGTTAATCCCCAATTTCTCCTCAACTACAGCCAGTATTTTCTTTCCTCCCGGATGGATAGCATAATGGTCGAAGTTATTTGTCGAAGTGGTCTTTAGCCTTTCCAAAAGGGTATCTATGCCAGACTGGATTACATTAGGTACGTAAGCGGACAACTTCATTTCGAAACCAAAATTACCAACTTTCCAGGCCATATCTTCGATACCGCCAGGCAAAAGGTCGCAAGCAAAACTTTGGAGTTCCAATCCTTTCGTCGTGAGAGAGGCAGGCTCCACCAATACAGCGGCTGAACCGTCACCAAATAAAGCGTTAGCCAGCAAGTTATCGTCTGTTTTTTCTTTTTGAAAGTGTAGGCTACACAGTTCGGTACATACTATTAAGACCCTGGCGCTGGCGTTGTTTACACAAATAGCGTTGGCTACTTTAAGTGCATTGAAGGCCGCATAACAACCCATAAAATTAATTCCTGTCCTTTCTACAGAGTGGCTTAGCCCGAGGGCGTAGGTAATTTCTATATCTAACCCTGGAGCATATAAACCTGTGCAACTGACCGTAATAAGATGTGAAATGCGCTGAACGTTAAAGTCATCCGGTAAGCATTGGCGTATAGCTGCTAAACTAAGATCGAGCGCTTTTTTTCCGTAGAGCTTATTCCTTAACTCGGTGGAAGGAAACGGGTCCAGATTATCATTGTTAGGATAGAATTGGAATTGATCTTTACGTTGATAATCTTTTATGACTGAGTACCTGTTAGATATGCCTGAGGCCCGGTAGAGCGCTTGCAGCTTTTCAGCCTCGGCCTGATCTAATTTATGGGCCTTCACCATAAAATCATGGACTTCACGTTGTGTTATTTTATATTCGGGGTTAGCCGTTCCAATGGAAGTGATGCATGCACTCATTAAATCAATACTACTTAAAAATTAATATCTTGGTATAAAAGGCAACTGATAATGTTTAAAAAATCGACCTGGCTTCATCTTCGCATACCGTTCTCCTTTTTTTTATTGCCAGTATATTTGTTTGCACTAGCCATTTCTCCAAACATTAATGAAAGTAGGATAGTAATTGTTCTGCTTGCCCTACATATTTTTCTTTACCCAGCCAGCAACGGCTACAACAGCTATTTTGATAAAGATGAAGGTAGCATTGGAGGATTGAAACACCCTCCAAAAGTTAGCGTGGGGCTTTACTATATGTCTTTAATTTTCGATGCGATTGCTATCGCCCTAGGCCTTTTAATTAACTGGCAGTTTGCTTTGATGTTATTCGTCTATGGGTTGGTGTCAAAGGCTTACAGCCATCCCAGTATTCGATTAAAGAAATTGCCATTCACCAGTTGGTTTATCGCCGGCCTATTTCAAGGTTTTTTCACCTTCTTAATGAGTTACGCCGGATTGAATGATTACACCATAGCACAAGTTCTAAATTTGAATGTACTCATTCCAGGGTTGCTATCCTCTGCTATCCTTTGGGGCTCTTACCCCATGACGCAGATCTATCAGCATAAAGAAGATAAAAAACGCGGTGACATAACCTTAAGTTTAAAACTCGGGGTGCTGGGGACGTTTCACTTTACCGCATTAGCCTTCGGTTTAGCTTCTGCCTCTTTTGTTTGGTATTTTGTGGAAGCTTATCGGATGAAGTATGCATTGGCTTTTTTAATAAGTATGACCCCAGTTATACTTTTTTTTGGCTATTGGTATTTTAAAGTAAGAGCAGAGCGTTCTCAAGCTGACTTTACAAATACGATGCGGCTAAACTATTTATCCGCGATTTTTCTCAATGCTTTTTTCATTTACTTTTTTTTAGACCACACCCAGGTGCTACAGGCCATAAATGCAGGATATTAACTAGTTTGGCTAGGAAGTGATACTTCAGAATCCCCGTGGTTTTGCGCTTTAACTTTCTCTATCATAAGTTGCAGCTTATATACTTCATCATCTACTTTTTTGAAGTTAAATGGATACCAAAGTGATGATTTAAACCAAATTTCCTTGCCAAATCCAGCATCCCTGTAAAGAAAAATGGTGTGTACCCCGGTCAGGGATTGCAGCTTAATTTCTTTTATATCCAGAAAAGGGACCAGAATTTCATGATCTTTTTTTACGACATAGATATGTTTTTCATCATATTCGATATTTTGCAACTTTAGTGTCCTCTTTACATAGATGACTACAAAGAGACCCCCCCAATACACAAGCCAGTAATACTCTAGAAATGACGGATCTTCTATCTTCATAAATATTACAAATATAATGACACTTAAAAACCCAATCCAGATCATTAGAATGATGCTTTTGTAGGTTTTCAATCGACCTGTTGATAGTATTTTTGATCTCATTTTTTCTATGATCCGATAGACAATTTAAAAATAAAAATTACTGACATCCGAGTAAACAATATCGCTATGTTAATCATAATTCGAAAAACACCCCTAAATCCCCTGAAGGGGACTTCCCTAATTTAAATAGGCACCACTCCAGGGGCTGGGGGGCTTTTTGAATTTATTGAAAAATCTATGTTTAAAGACATGAGGAATAGATTTCTATTGCATATTTATTTTAGTCGGATGCCACTAAATAAAAATTGCAAAACAGTCTACGTATAAGCTGGACGTTGAAGAGATCCGTCATTACGGCTATTGTTATGAGGTGCTTAAGCCTCGCTCATTTTTCAATTCTGCTTAACGAGGGCTTTGAATAAATCTCTATCTGAGAAGGGGTGCCCGAAGATCTTTCGGATTTGACGAACTTATCTTAGTGTAATCCAACGTCAGGCTCAACCTTGGCATGCTTTTTTGCCGTCATTTTGGTAGAGCGCGATAGTAAATAACTACATTTTGGTTCTGTCTAATTCTTCGGCTTTATCAAATAACTTTACGGCCTGCTGGAGGATCTCGTTCGTTTGATTGAAAATGGGATAAAAGCCATTGTTATTCCAA
>JBCCIX010000320.1:0-5401 GCA_039028075.1 Bacteroidota bacterium
CCAAACCAATAAATTGTAAAATAAATCTCTCCTGGATAAACCGAGCATTATTTAATAAAGCTAAACTTCGTATGCCTGCGCATCATTGAATGATGATCCCAATCATCAGATTGGGAATAGGCTAAAATTAACCAAAAATCAGCGCCTATCTCGTGTGAGAAATCATATCGGTCCTTCGATCGTATAGGTAATTGAAATTTTAGCGTAGTTGATCCGTCGGTTTCTTTCCCTTGAATCTCCTTTAGACTGAAGTATCCCCCAATTTTATGATCTTCTTTTGGATTCCCGGCGCCAATAACATACATATCCAGACCTTCAGCTTTTCGATCTTTAACTCTCAGTAAGTAGAGATCACTTTTAACAATCGAGTTTTGATCATTGAATCCGATACCCAGCCAGCCTAAAGTGGGTGCTTTGAGCGTAATCTCAATATGATCATTGACAATTTGGTACGTCATGGTCATACCTCCCAGGGTTACTTCCTGTGCATAGGTAAACACAGGAAGTAACACAAAGAGAAGAGCAGCAAAACGCCTCATACTTTAACAATATCAGCTACTATGCCCACAATAATCCATTTTCCATCATTTTTGGCCATAGAAAGGTGGTACATGAAATCATATTCATGGCTAACTGCTTGGAGGACAATGTACGCGGCGTCGCCCCTAATGATATCCGAGTTTTTATGTGTGATTTTCCGAGGTGTACCCCCAATTTTCTTATCTGCTACCATCTGAATAAAATCAGCAGCTTTAAAAGGTATTAATTTCCCGTCAAGCGTGACGTACTGTAGCATTTCAGGGTGCAACAAGTTTTTGAGCTTGTCCGCTTCATTATTATCCACGAGTTGAACAAACTTCTCGGCTATTTTTTTTGCATTTCCTAACTCATTAACCGTAGAAGCCGGAGCTGCAAAATAAAAGGTAACTAACGCACTTGTGATAATTGATTTTTTAAGATCCATGAGTGTTTAATTTGATGTAGGGTGATGAACGTACACTCCATGGAGTATTTGTGATAATGTCGTGAAAGCGTCTCACTATGTGGTGAGTGATGCATTTTTAGTTGTCTACTCATATTAATTTAGTCGTCTGACCACTCCAAGTGGTCTGACGACTGTAAGGTAAGACCTAAAAAAGCCACTGATGAGATCTGAAAATGGCCTTCTTGATGTCTACAAACTTTAGAGGCACTTGAAAATAACTTTTCCCAGGTATCAGTAATTTTAAGCCAGGCTTTTAGGTTTTTTGCCCTTCCTGACCGCGTAAGAACTCACTTAAATCAAGGTTTTGCCCTAAACAATGTATCCTTTTATCCTTTCCTGGAATTCCTTCTTTTTATAGCGTGATAACGCCACTTTATGATCGTTTTTCAAATAAATAATATCCCCCTCAACGGTTTCAAGTCGGTCTATGTGTTTTAAATTGATCAAAAATGAACGGTGGGATCTGAAAAAGTCAGGGTGATCATTTAATAGGTTTTCAAATTCACCTAAGGGTTTGCTGGCTACTATTTTAGTACTACCGGTTTTAAATAGTGTAGTGTAGGTTCCAGATGCTTCAAATAAGATGATCTCAGAGAGGGAAATAAAGACAATACCATTGGTTGAAGAGATAGCAATTTTATCGAGTTTGCCGGATGGTTCATAAGCTTTTTGTAATTGTGCTGTACGCTCAATTAAGAATTGATTACTTCTCGATTTCCGGTAGCGGTTTAAAGTTTCTTCTAGTTGGCCAGGATCAATAGGCTTTAGTAAATAATCAAAAGCAGATAACTTAAAGGCTTTAATGGCATATTCATCATATGCGGTTACAAAAATGATCTCGAACCTTACCTCACTCACATTAAAAAACTCCAATAATTGTAACCCGTTATAACCGGGCATCTCAATATCGAGAAAGACTAGCTCGGGTTGGTGCTGATGAATCTTTCGGACCGCTTCCGGCACGTTGGCAGCCTCATCTTTTACTTCAATGAAGGAGAAATTACGTAAAGCAGACCTTAAGACCGTCCGTACATCAGGCTCGTCGTCAACGATCAGCGCTTTGATTATTTCAATCTTTCCCATTCGCCATTTCAATTCTTACCGTTACTGTAGTACCCGTAGGTACACCGCGTTCATCATATTCGTCTTTAATGGAAAAATATGCTTTTTCCTTACGTAAGGTATTGAAAAGTTGAAGGCGTTTCTGAAATGAGCTTAGGGCAAAGGAGCGGTAGTTATTACTTCGATTTTTCTTTATTTCACGAGCAGCCTTTCTTCCTATACCGTTGTCGGTTATCAAAATAATTAAGACTGTACCTTCCATGGTAATGTCAATATTAATCTTCTTAGGCCCTTTTTTATGCATCAGACCATGCTTGATTGCATTTTCTATGAAAGGTTGGGTGATTAAGGCGGGAATTTCAATTAATTCAAATTCCAAGTCTTTATGGATATCAATATGATACTCCAGTTCACCTTGTGAACGCTCTTTTTCAATAGCCAAATATCTTTTTATGACCTCGATTTCTTCTTTAAGGGGTACCATTTCCTGCTGTGAAAACTCAAGGATTTTACGCATTAATTGTGAAAAATCTTGGATTACCTTAGCAGAGACTTCTGGTAGGCCATTTAGCAACTTACCCTGTATGAGTGACATCGTATTGAAGATGAAATGAGGATTCATTTGAGACCTTATAGAGGCCAACTGGGCGATTTTTAGTTCTTGCTCTCGACTTTGCAGTAGCATGGCAGCCTCCTTTTTTCGGCTTAAAGCAGAAAATCGCAAGTAGATAAAAAGGCCAAAAACAACGCAAACCAAAGCAGTAATAGTTACAATAAACCATGCTTTCTGGTAGAAAGGTGCCAGTACTTTTAAAGATAAGTTTATCCTATTTGAAGACACCCCATTTTCATTGAATGCACGTGCCTCAAAAGAATAATTTCCTGGACTTAAGCCGGTGTAGCTCACGGTGGGGTTTCGGAGTTTAATAGTATCCCACTCGTTCTTATTTAATTCTTTGAGTCGAAATAGAATGTTTCCCGAACCGAAGCCCTTGATATTATTGGCAACATCAAATTTCAATGTAAGCTGGCGGTTATCAGGTTCTAGAATAACGCTGTTAACGGTGGAAGATAGCAGGTTGTGGTCCACTCCAATCTCGTCAAATAGGAGTAAAGGCTTGTTTAGGTTTGGTTGAATGATCTTATTTATTCGCTGTAGTCCCCTGTTGTGAACTACCCAGAGATGCTTTTTCGTGGTTAATACATCGTATATTTCTTCGGCAGCTAACCCCTTTGTTTTATCAATGGTCAGTAACGAATTGTCTTTGGTAGAGTACTTTATTAATCCTTTTTCAGTTCCAATCCATACCAATTCACGATCTATAAACAGTCTTGTCACATTATTTGATAACAATCCATTCTTAACGGTCAGGTGGTCTATAATATTTAGATCATTATCAATCACGTATAAGCCATCAAAGGCGGTCCCTACATAAACTTGCCCATGCGCGTAAGCCAATTCTGTAATACCTATTTTATTTAAAAACGGCTCTGATTTGAGCGGTATTTTCTTTTGTTTTAATTCAGGTTTAATCCTGTATAGTCCATTTTGGGAACCTATCCAAAGTATTTGGTTTGTCAGATCCCAAGCTAGTGATGTAAGACGGGTTCCTCTTAAGTAATTCCTAACGCTGTCATCCTTTAAAAGAAATAAACCGAAAGAGGTGGCCACGGCATAAATATCATTAGTCTTTAAGATCGCCTTCGCCGAATTTATAGTGTAGGTTTTTATAAGCTTTTCTTGGTCTAGGCCGAATTGGTGCAGCTTGTTGTTATAGTAGCTTAATACCTGGGATTTATCATCAAAATAAAGACTTTGCACCTCACGTGGAAAAGACGAGTAAATCTGCTTTTCAAGTTTAAAGTCCTCATCTATCATCGAAATGTTTCCGTTAAGGTCACCTACTAAAACCATATTCTTCTGCTGGTTATAGGCGAGATTTAAGTAGTCTTCAGCCCTTAATTCGGAGCTGAGTGATGGAATGTAAAAAAAACCTTCTTTCAGTGTACCGGCCAAATAGCCACCTTCTCTGATTATTTCCAGGGTACTAATATTTTTTCCTTTGAGATAGTGTTCAATTTGCTGGGAGTCAATATCGTAGGTGTAAAACCCATTGGTACCGATGAAAACTATCAAGCCTTTTTTTACTTCCTGAATGTTACGTGTAGTACTTAAAACGTTGTTAAAGTTTTGAGTCAGATCAACCAACCTTTTATTAGGCTGGCCTTGGAATAAGGTTTTCTTTTCGATGTTAAAAAACCATCTAAAAGAATAAACATCCACAGGGATTATCCCCGGGTCTTTACATGAATAGATTTCATCCTTTTTTAGAAAATTTTCAATAACGGTTGAATCCTCATGAATTTTTCTAACATTCCATAAGCCCTGTGTTTCACTTAGGATGAGCACGTTGGCATTATTATAATACTTTTGAATAAAACGTTTCTCCGTTAAATTGTACAAATAACAATAATTGGCATTTGTAACGATGAGTGTATCATAAACAACAGCGATTTGTGGAAACCCTTTGGTTTTTTTCCACGCTGTGAATATTTGTAATGAGTCGTTTTCAATGAAGAATATTTCACCAAAGAAGGACTTAAGCCAGATTCGGCCTTTGGGGTCCTCGGCAATATTGCTAACCGCCCCGGAACTCGCGTCTTTATTGATATATTTTTTAAAGGATGTCCCGTTGTACCGAACCAGACCGTTTTGCGTAGCTATCCAAACAAAACCTCGGCTGTCCTGGAAAATATCATAAATCGTATTAGAGGGCAGACCTTCTTGGTTTGTGAAATTGAAAAAGGCTACTTCTTGCGCCTTAATTTGGTTGCTGATAATAGTAATCAGTAATGAAAACAATACTCTACTCAAATACACCTTAATTTCATCATACCGTTGTTGTGGAAAGTACAATCAGTCCGTTTGTTATTTACACCAAACACGACAATAATTAAAAACCTTATTTTCGGAAGTATCCATCGGATGGATACTGGACTTATATAGGCAGAGATTCAGCATTTTTCATATTTATTTCTGTAAGGAGCCATCCGATGGTTGAATCCTACTTTTGGTCGTGTACTGAGATGCATACCCTCTAAGTAATTTTAATTAAAGTCGATCAGAAATTAAAACTTCGCCGAGACTCGATTTAACGAAGAGTAGTCTAGGGCCAATGAATAGAATAAACCATTTTACAAGTGGTCGTACTAAGAATTTAACACTTCTGCTTTTTGACGAAATAATCATTCCAACCATCCATTAATAGATCACATCTATTCATTCCGTTTTACAGACCATTTACAAATTGATTCAGCAATTCAAGAAGGATAAATCTAGTTTGATCGCCGAAA
>JBCCIX010000321.1:0-5374 GCA_039028075.1 Bacteroidota bacterium
GTAAAGTAACTGTGACTGAGGTAGGGGAATTTAAGCGGGAAATAGCCTATCATGGAGATGCTATAAATACCGCTGCTCGAATTCAAGGTGAGTGCAATCAGTTAGAGTCAAATCTACTGGTCTCTGAGACGATAGTAGAAGAACTTGAGCTTGAGGAGGACCTTAGCGCTGAATTAAAGGGCAAAGTTAAGCTTAAGGGGAAAATTGAGCCCATAAATATTTATGCTATCACAAGAAAATCCTATTCATCGATATAGGACAAAAGAGTCAGGGCTTCCACTATTAATCGGAAGCTGGTCAAGTTGAGAAATGGGTCGTAGAAGCACATACTTATCTACGGGAATTTTTTATTTCCAAGGCAGAGTCAGGTCAAGAGCCTTACCGTTTCATTTGCTATCTCTAGCTCTTCATTTGTGGGTACTACCAAGAGTTTTATACGACTTTCTGGTTTTTGAAATGCTCTGGTAGCTGTAGATTTTGACAGATTAAGAGTGTTATCTGGTACTATACCCAAGATTTTCAGATCTTCACACACTTTTTCTCGTACAAACGCGCTGTTCTCACCTACTCCGGCGGTAAAAATAATGGCCTCCAAATGACCCAAAGCAGCCATATAAGCGCCTATATATTTCTTTATTCGATAGACGTACATTTGAATGGCGAGTCGAGCTTCAGGGTCATTAGCTTCATACCGCTTTATTATCTCCCTGAGATCATTTTCGTTGGTTAAACCTTTAAAGCCGCTTCTTTTATTGAGGAGCTCATCGATTTCATTCAAATTCATGTTTAGATTTGTAGCTAAAAAAAGGATGAGGGAAGGGTCAAAATCACCAGGCCTCGTTCCCATAACGAGTCCTCCGATGGGGGTTAAGCCCATGGAAGTATCAACGCTTCTTCCGTTTTTGATGGCGGTCATACTGCAGCCATTTCCCAGATGTATTGAGATGGCATTGAACTTCTTCGGATCAATACCTAGAAATCTTGCTGCCTCTTTAGAAACATACTGGTGCGAGGTACCGTGAAAGCCGTAAGCACGTAAACCATGCTTACGGTATAGTTCATTAGGAACAGCGTACCGAAATACATGATCAGGTAGCGTTTGGTGAAAGGCGGTGTCAAAAACAGCAACTTGTTTTGCTTTTGGAAAAACCTGTATAGCCACCTTAATTCCTGTTATGTTGGCAGGGTTATGCAGAGGAGCTAAATACGATAATTTTTGAAGCTCGTTAAGTTGATCTTCAGACGCTATGAGGGTAGGAGCGCTAAACTTCTCTCCACCGTGGACTACACGATGTCCCACAGCTTGTATTTCGTCCGGATCATTAACAAGCGCATGGTGGCGGTCAAGTAATAACGACGATACTTTCTCCAGAGCAACCCTATGATCGGGAATGCCCAGGTCTTCTATCTGCATGTCATTAGAAGTATGCAGCTTATGTTTGATGCGCGCTTGCTGTTCGCCAATTCTTTCCACCAATCCTGAGACTAGAACCTGTTGTTCAGGAAAATTAAAAAGCTGATATTTTAACGATGAGCTTCCGGCATTTAAAACGAGAATTTTCATAGTCATGCTGAATCATTTTGTGCCTGAATAGCGGTTATAATTACTGTATTCACAATATCTGTTACGGTGCATCCTCTGCTCAAGTCATTCACCGGCTTATTCAAGCCTTGTAAAACAGGGCCGATAGCAATAGCTCCGGTTTCGCGTTGAATGGCCTTGTAGGTATTATTACCGGTATTGAGATCGGGAAAGATAAGCACTGAGGCCTGACCAGCTACCTCTGAACCCGGAATTTTTTTCTGACCTACTTCCAGGTCTACGGCAGCATCATACTGGATTGGGCCTTCAATTTTTAGTTTCGGGTTCGCCGCTTTTACTAAACGCGTCGCCTCACGTACTTTTTCAACATCGGCTCCCTTGCCTGATTCGCCTGAAGAGTAGGAAAGCATTGCCACTTTGGGTTCTATACCGAAGGCCAGGGCGGTGATTGCGGATGATGATGCTATTTCAGCGAGTTGCTCGGCATTGGGATTGGGGTTAATGGCACAATCTCCGTAGACCAAAACGCGATCGTCCAGGCACATAAAGAATACGGAAGAAACGGTAGAAAAACCTGGCTTAGTTTTCACGAATTGCAATGCCGGTCTTATCGTATGCTGGGTGGTATGCACTGCACCTGACACCATACCGTCAACATCGCCTTGATATACCATCATGGTGCCGTAGTAGGAGACATCACTCATCGTATCCCTTGCCATATCCATATTAATGCCTTTATGCTTTCGCAATTCGTAAAAATCAGACGCGTATTTCTCAAAGTTTTTGGAACTTCTTGGCTCTAAAATGGAAATCTTATCGGTATCCAGATGTAAGCCATGCTCAGCGATTTTCTCAACTATTTTTTCCTCCCGGCCGAGAATTGTTAACTCTACCACATCCTGGTCAACCAAAATCTCCGTAGCCTTTAAGATCCGGTCATCTTCACCCTCTGCTAAAACAATACGTTTTTTAGACTTTTTGGCCTTTTGGATTAGGTTATATTGAAACATGCGCGGTGTCATGCCTCGCACCTCCACTTTAACGAATCGCTCTACGATTTTCTCAGCGTCGATATGCTGCTCGAAAAAACGAAAGCTCTCTTCTATTTTTTTGATATTATCTGTGGTAATATGCGAGTGTATGGCACTGAGTTTTGTGGCGGTTTCATAGGTATTGGATGTCACCGAGAGTATTGGGATTTGTTCCGGTAGTCCGTCTAACAGTTTAAGAACAGAGGGATTAGGTTTTAAGCCCGTGGTGAGGACTATGGCTGATACTCTAGGGTAATTGACAGAATTATGAGCCTGCAAGGTGCCTAAAACTATCTCGCCGCGGTCTCCCGGGGTTATGATCAAACAATTATCCGTGATTTTGGTAAGGTAGTTTTCCAGGTGCATGGCAGCGATGTAGTATTTGAACACTGGGTTGTTGAGCCGATCTGCTCCGTAAAGTACTTCAGCCCCGAGATAGTCAGCTACTTCCATCGCCGTAGCACTCTTCAGCAACTCATTTTTAGGTATAACGGAGAGATAAAGGTCTTTCACCACCAAATCCTCTTGTAGAAGTTTATGTAACCTTTTTATTCGATTTTTTTTGGCCTTATTCAGTACGACACCCACTACCTGGCAGTCATTTTCTACAAAATTCTCTGTGGCAATTTGAATCGGGTTAATAATCTCTTCTTCAGTCCTATTTAGATCAGCCCGTCCAACGATTAAAACCGGGCTTCCCAGGTTTTTTGCTATTTCTACATTCAGGCTAAATTCAAAATTGCTGCTCTCTGAAATAAAATCAGTTCCTTCGCAAATGATAAAGTCGCTCTTTGCTTCCAATTCCTTGTACATTCGGATGATCTTATCCAGTAAAATGGCTGTTTTACCTCCTGAGATTAGATCTTGAGCTTCTCTGCTGCGATAGGCATACGTTTCCTGATAATCCTGATCCAGCTTGAAATAAGATAGCAAAAGGTCTATGTTTTTATCCCTTTTCTTTTTGCTACTGGAGGTAATAATGGGCCGAAAAACCGATATTCTTCTGGTTTTTCTGAGCATGTAATCAGTGATGCCGAGACTTACTAAAGACTTGCCGCAGTGGGCTTCGGCAGACGTAATGTATATGGATTTAGACATGTTTTTAAGGACAAAGTTGGCATGGTTTTAAATCCTAATTGGATTCAAAAAATAGTTTTAAGGTCAGGAATGCTGAACTAAATTATTCTATTCCTGCTGTAATGATAAGATGGGATTTTTTGAATCCACCTATTTCTTAATTGATTTTACCTCTCAACGGAAGCAACTTCTACTACGCTTGAAGCCAAAGGTCGCTCTTTTGCACCTCCCGCTTCCTCCATGATGGGAGAAACTTTCAAATTATGGTCTCTGTACGGATTTAACGTTTTAAGCATATAGTCCAGCAATTCTATAGCTTTAAGGATGTAAAGACCTTTATTCAACATAACACATTCTGCGTTTAATGAGGTAGCGGCATCAGTAATTTCAGAACGAGTGGGTATTCCTTTTTTAGCTAGAGTTTCCAAAACCTGTGTCGCCCAAACTACTGGAACGTGAGCGGAATGACACAACGTCAAAATTTCTTGTTGTATTCTGGCAATATTTTCCCACCCTGACTCAATGGCCAAATCACCTCTGGCGATCATAACTCCGAGCGGATAATTTTTCATGCCAGCCAAAAGAATATCGGTTAGATTGTTAAATGCGTTTTGAGTTTCAATTTTGAGGATGATGCCGAGTTTACTTTCCGCATCCAGCTTCTTTAATTCATCTAATAATTCATGCACATCTTTAGCTTCATTGACAAATGAAAAGTTGATCACATCAGCGTACTGCGTCACAAACTTCAAGTCCTCTTTATCTTTTGCAGTTAGTCCACTTATTTTTAGATCAGTTTCAGGAAAATTTATCCCTTTATCCGCTTTTAATGATGACCCCGTTAATTTGGCGTGCGTAATCTCTACCTCAAACTCATTTGAACTTAAGCTTTTTATAACTCCGGTAATTTTACCGTCATCAAAAAGAATTTTTTCGCCCTCTCTCACGTAGTTAAAAACCTCTGTTGAGGTACAGGATACAAAAGCATTTTCGATGGGCAGACCATCATCATTATACTGGCTAGGTCTGCCGGGTTGTGCTTTCTTGGTAATTCTCAAGATATCACCGATTTTCAATAACAGGGACTGCTCGATGGGTGGCAGGTCTCCAACGACGCACTTTCCTTTATCGGTACTTAATTGCAGACCGGTTTGCACGTAAGATGTTTCCAAAGCATGCGCTAGAACACCTTCGTCGGTCACATCTTTTATTAGTAAACTTCTTTGTTTGTCTCTGGCGTCCGTAAACCTAACCGTGTCGCCAACACGTAACGCTTTAAGCCAAGAAGATTCCACTGGGATTTCATGATTGATCATCGGATCTGGATTTAAATCGCTGACGAATAGAATTTCGGCCGGATCAATTACCTGACCGTATTCATTTCTAACCGGGCGAAACCTTCGCACCTTCGGTCCTGGTTCTATAGCACCCGTCCTTATTTTCGGCCCGGCTAAATCCATGGAAACCTTGCAGTTTTTCTTTAATCGCTTTTTAGCCAGGTTAAGATGCTCAATCATTTTTTTCCACTCTGTGGGGCTGTCGTGCGCACAATTGATACGGGCTGTGTTCATGCCTGATTCCAATAATCCATGTACAAGGTCATAATTATGGGCAGCATCGCTGGGTAGGGTCACCATAATCCTAACCCGGCGCCCTTTTGATCGGTAACCCAGTAATTCTTTAGTTTGTGTGGTTAAAAGCTTTCGGGCTTTCTTTATCGAAA
>JBCCIX010000322.1:0-5371 GCA_039028075.1 Bacteroidota bacterium
ATTATTAAAAAGCAGATTATACAAAAGATACCACACTGCAAGTTTCCAAATCTGATCCATCCCAGTGCTCAGCTTATGAGCAGGACGATCGAACTAGCAAGTGGGACAGTATTAACTGCCGGAACGATACTAACGTGCGATATTAAACTGGGGCATTTTGTTCTCGTTAACCTGAATACAACTATAGGTCACGATACTTATGTAGGTGATTATTCGAGTATAATGTGCGGGGTAAATATTGCGGGTGGTGTGACTTTGGGTGCATGCTCTTTCGTGGGGTCAGGTACAAATATTATAAATAAGGTTAAAATCGGCAAAAATGTAAAAGTAGGTGCAGGGGCGGTGGTAATAACTAATATTGAAGATGATAAAATAGCTGTAGGTGTTCCTGCCAAAACGAAGTGATTGAATTATTCAAAAGATACAGAGCTGCATTACTTTTTCTGATCAAGTTCATTGCTGCTTACATACTCCTTAATGTTGCTTACGGGGGTTTCGTAGAATTTTATGATCCGAAGCCCGATCCCGTAACTATGATAGTTACAGCTCAAACAAGCTATTTGCTAGACCTTTTTGGTGCAGATACTCATACACGTGTAAGTGAAGAACGTCCAAATGTATTACTTTGTCAGTCGAGCGGAAAAAGTATATTGAGTGTATATGAAGGTTGTAACGGCCTAAATGTTGTTATTATTTTCCTCTCTTTTTTAGTTGCATTTAAACTGAATTCAAACCTGTTTTGGTTTGTCCCCTTGGGAATCTTTATGATTCACATGAGTAATTTAGTGAGAATAGCTCTACTCTATCATGTAAGTATTGGCCTGCCTAACTACTCTTATTTTGCTCACAAGTATTTTTTCACCGCGTCAATCTTTCTTGTAGTATTTGGACTTTGGTTTTGGTGGTTAAAAAAACTAATTACATAGATTCATGAAGTACAGATTGGTGTTGCTTTTATGCCTTGTAGCCCTATTGCTATTTTACGTATTTCAGAAAAACCTCTTTAACTCTTTGCAGCTTGATGCGTCGGAATTCGGTCATTTTGTTACCAAAAAAGTCATACGTTTTTTAGTAAACGACTTTCTCATGCTAGGGGTAATATATGGTCTTTTTAAGAAGTGGGAATATTTAAAATTGGCAGTAGTCGTCCAATTATTTGGACTGGTCGTCCTATTGATTCCGTATTTGACAATCAAGGCCTATTTTCCTCACTATAACGGCCCTTTGATTTCCTTTCTGCATCGGTTGGTTTTGAACCCGTTGCTGCTCATACTTCTCATACCAGCATTGTTTTATCAACAGAAATTGGAATCTTCACGGCATGGAAAATGAACGAATATATCTTTCCTCGCCACACATGGGTGGCAATGAGCTAAAATACGTCCAAGAGGCCTTTGAAACTAACTGGATTTCTCCCGTAGGACCTAATTTAGATGCTTTCGAGGAGAGCATTAAAGCCTATTCCGGCATACATAATGTCGCGGCCCTTTCTTCCGGAACAGCGGCGATACATCTGGCATTGATCATCCTTGGCGTAGAGCAAGGGGATGAAGTAATCTGCAGTTCGTTTACTTTTTCCGGGTCTTGTAATCCTATTATATACCAAAAAGCGATACCAGTGTTTGTGGATAGTGAACGAGAAACGTGGAATATAGATCCTGAATTACTCGAAGAAGCAATAAAGAATCGTATACAAAAAGGAAAAAAGCCGAAGGCAATCATATTGGTACATTTATATGGCATGCCTGCCAAATTGGATGAAATACTAGCCATCGCAAATCAATATGAAATACCTGTAATTGAAGACGCTGCTGAAGCTTTGGGCTCGAGGTATAAAGGAAGGAGTCTTGGAACCTTCGGGGAAATTGGTATTTACTCTTTTAATGGGAATAAAATCATAACCACTTCAGGCGGAGGGGCCCTGGTGAGTTACAATGAAGGTTATGTGAAACAGGCGAAATACTTGGCCACGCAGGCCAGAGACGCTGCTCCGCATTACCAACATTCTGAAATCGGCTACAACTACCGTCTAAGTAATATATGCGCGGGAATAGGCCTTGGGCAGATGGAAGTGCTGAACAAACATGTTGAACTGCGCAGAAGTATCTTTGAACGCTACAAGATAGCATTTGCAAAATATAATGGAATTAAGTTCCTTCGAGAGGCCAAAGGATCCTTTGCCAATCGGTGGCTGACAACTGTTCTGGTTGATTCTAGTGTATTGGGCATAGATCGTGAGGCTATTCGACAAGAGTTGGAAAAACACAATATAGAAAGCCGACCGCTATGGAAACCGATGCACCAACAACCAGTTTTTACAACCGCACCTTTTTATGGTAGAGGCGTTTCAGAAAAGCTTTTTGATGACGGCCTCTGTCTTCCTTCGGGTTCCAATTTGAAGGAAGACCAATTTTTCAGAATCACAAATATCCTGGAAGAAATCCTGAATAGGGTTACATAGCGCTAGGCCGTAGTATTTATTTTAAAATATTAGTGCTGTTTTTGGATTATGTTATTCTTAATTTTGTACTTTAAACACGAGAGTGATTTTTTTAACTATGAGGTATTTGTTCATTCTTATTTTTATTGGCACTATTTCGGATGTTTTTTCTCAAGGAAATTTTAGGTCGATAGCTTCGGGCAACTGGTCTTCCCCCGCTACCTGGGAGCGGGATGCAGATCAAGATGGCATATATGAAGAAAGCCCATCAACCTTATCACCGAGTTCCGCTAGCAACCTGATCGATATTCAAAATTCCAATATCGTGACCTTAACTACAAACGAAACAGTTAATGGCACACTTTCGATTTTGGCGGGTGGTACCCTCCGCGTGCAATCTGCTGGAGGTCCGACGGCTGATCGTTTGACAATATCAGTAAGTGGCACCCTAAATAATAACGGTACTTTTCAAATCTTGCCAGGACCAATTAAAAGAGTACGGATATTTGGTACTTTCAATAATGACGGTCTTCTCACTGGTTTCTTCGCGAGTAATAGAGTTTTTTTTGAAGCCAATTCTCTATATAACCATCAATACACAACATCTAATGGCACAATTCCACTTGCGTCGTGGGATGTGACTTCCACTTGTCAGATAAGTGGTTATACGACAAACTCTACAGCTCCCACTAATTTGAATCAATCCTTTGGAAACTTCACATACAACTGTCTTAATCAACAAGTTGAGGTTGATTTAGCCGGTGGTTTACGTACTGTCAATGGTAATCTGAATCTGACGAGTAGTGGATTTATTGGAACATTTCTTGACAGATCAAATTCATCAATTTCTATATCAGTGGGAGGTGACTTTGATGTTGATGATTTTTTTTATCTGACAGAATCTGGTAGTAACGTTTCCTTATCGATATCGGGAGCGGCTATTTTCGATAACGCAAACGCTTTTTTCATTTTAAATTCTCTTTCTGGAAGCTCCACTCTGGATGTAAATGGCTCAATGATCATGGATAATGGAGCATTTATTGATATGAGTTTGCTTGGAGCAGGAAGTTCAAGCATAAATTTGGCAGGGGATTTAACATTACAGAACTTTTCATCTATTTCTGCAGGTTTTGGATCTGGAACATATACTTTAACTTTAGATGGTAGTTCTGCACAGAATGTAAAAGCTTCTGTTAATGAAAAGTTCGATGGTGTCGATATAGTGATAGGTACTAATGCAGTTGTAGTTATTTCAGGAGACAATGTTCTTGGGACAGCTGGTAATTTCATTTTAAATAATTCGAGTACTTTACAAGTAGGTTCTACCGCAGCAGGAGGTGCAGTTCAAACAACAGCTGCTGGTAATCTTCAGGTAGATGGCACCCGTATTTTTAATAGTGGTTCAACAATTATTTATAACGGTTCGGAGGCACAGTTTATAGGATCAGGACACCCTAGTCAAATTGCGACTGTAATAAGTAATTCTAACAATGTTAGCTTAGTTTCAGATGTTACTATCGGTGGTAATTTAACGTTGTCATTGGGAGCCGGTAATCTTAATGTAGGAACTAACCAACTCACGTTACAAGGGACGGTTACTACCAATGGTAATTTTATTGATCTGGAATCTACCTCGAATATAGTCATAAATGGAACGCCAGTGGTGCCTTTTGGAACCTTCCCGTTTACAGGTGATGAAACTCTGAACAATTTCACATTCGATCGACCAGGAGAAACTTTAGATTTTGATGTCAATGTGTCTATTAATGGACAACTAACTCTGACCAACGGAAGTTTGCTCGACTTCAGTGGGCAAACCTTGACTTTAAGAGGTACTAAAGTGGGTGACGGTACTTTCGTAGCCGATGCTGCGGCTACTTTAAGTTTGAATGGTTCCGGAGCTCTAGGTACCGTTAGATTCGATGCCTCTGGCAATACCATCGGTGTAATCAATGTGAACAGGACCGGTTCGGGCTCGGTGATTTCCGGAAGTACCTTATTTATGCAAAGCCAATTCAACTTAATCAATGGGACTTTCGATAATACGGGTCAAACACTTAACATGGTAGATGGCTCCACTTTCACTAAGAATGCTGGATCTACCCTTGCCGGTAATTCACCGGAAACTACCGGTTCGTTCAACTTAGTTTACAGCGGCGGTTCGCAAACCACAGGTAATGAGCTTCCGTCAGGTAATACGGATATAAATAATTTTATAATTAACGATGGTCCGCTTACATTGAGTCAAAACATTCGGGTGAATGGAGATGTCGTTCTGGCCAATGGTGCTTTGGCGATTGGTAATAATACACTAACCGTTTTAGGAAATTGGCAAAGAACATCCGGAACACTTTCGGCATATACCGGTGAAATTGTTTTTTCAGGAACTACTACATTTACCGGGTCAACGGATTTTGGAAATATCGAGGCTACCGCCGGGGCAAACCTGACCTTGCCTTCCGGTAATTTCAATGTAAACGGGAACATACAATTTGCCGGAGCGGCCACAATCAATAACAATGGAGGTACTGTTGTGCTCGGAGGGACAGCAGTCCAGAATATAACCACCTCAGGAGCCACATTTAATAACTTGAACGTGAATAAAGCTTCAGGAAATGTGAACATTAACAGCCCGCTCAACCTTTTGGGAGAACTGACCTTTTTAAATACAAGCTCTTCGACGTTATCATCTGGGGGTAACTTGACCTTAGTGTCCACTTCAGACGGGACTTCGGGCAATGCGAGAATCGGGGTTATACCTGCTTCCGCTGATATCACAGGTAACGTTACCGTGCAAAGGTTTATCAGTAATGAGGGAAGACTTTTTAGATATTTATCAAGTCCAGTAAGTGGAGCAACATTTGAAGAATGGCGTGATGATTTTCCAATTACAGGTAGTTTTAGCAATCCTAGCACAGGTGAAGTAGGCGG
>JBCCIX010000323.1:0-5351 GCA_039028075.1 Bacteroidota bacterium
CAAATTCCAATTTGGCTTTAATTGCGAAATCCCAATCGCCTGGCCCTATTTTATCGAGCTCAAAAATGGGCAGGGTCACCGGCGACTGTTTAAATTCTTCCAAAGAAACCCGATAGTCACCCCAATCCGCTTTGGCATTTAAAAGAATATCTTCCTTCTTAAAGTCCATAGCTGGTATTTGTATACCTTTTTTATCAATGACTAGGTCGCTGAAAGTGACTGTAGTAAAGTTTCCGAAAACGGGAAAAGTAAATTCACCGTCAACGGAAATGGCAAAATCCCAGTCGTTCGTTTTAGGAATATAACTGAGTTTGTCCAGATCAAGTCTGCTATAATTCAAGTAAGCCGGGCCCAGCGGTAAGTTCCGTTGTGAGCTATTGCAATTACTGCCGGCTTCTTGTATTTCTATACCATTCTCAGAATGTAAGCCGATAAGTAAGTCCAACCCACAGCTAACTTCTTGAATGTTTTCAAATCCAAGTCCGGCTACTAGTTGTAAATCATAGGCAAGTGATTGATCTTTCCAATTAGGTGTAAGGCTACCAAACAGGCTTTTAGCCTCTAGGTGAAGCTTATCTGCAGTTCCATCTATTGATAAACGCTGATCCAAATTGAGAGCTAGGTCAAAGGTTACCGCCTCTCCGCAGGCCTGTGAGTTAACCGGTATTAGCTGTTCTTTACCTTCTTCGTTGAATAGCTTAATATAACCATCGAATGATTTACAAGCTGCCGGGAAAGTAATGCCGAAATCCGTCATCTCAAATTCCACTGGTGCGTCTCCAAAACTGAATAGGGGTTCTTCACCTTTACTTGAAGCGGTTATTTCCCCATAAATACCATTGGGCCGAACTTGCAGGTTCCCTTTTGCCTCGTAATCACTGCCGTCCGGACCCTGGATAGTCCCTGAAACACCCAGGCCGATGCCAGCCTGCCACTCAATTTCTTTGATCGCTACCCAACCATTCAAGGGATCGAGAGCAGAAGGTATTTTGTCCATAACAGCGCGTAGCGTACCCCTTCTAATCAAAGGCGAGGTATTGTTTCCTTTTTGCACGGCTAAATCAATGACTTGTACTTTGATTACATCAGGTTGTGCCTGATCATCGGTTTTAATTTCAAGACGGGCCGATCCGTTAAAGATGTTTAGTTGATCCTCTTCTCGGATTTCCAGGTTTTCAAGATCAACCAGAGTGAGGAAACCGGGTTCAATGTTCAGAAAATCGATGTCTGCCAGTGTATTACCGTTAGCTAGCTTGCCGGTGTATTTGAAAATATGGATTTCACTAAGTCCGTTGTTTTTAATCTGAAGCTGATTAAACGGATCATAGGCTTGAATTCTAATGGCGTAGGTATTTCCTTCCTTGAAAGCCGGTTTGGTTTGATCGTAAAAAAGATTGGTAAAGGCAATATTATCCTCTTCGAAAAAGGAGATGGTGGACTGCTCCATTAAGTCATAGGGATTAGCATTGATTTCAGAAAGCTCTACAATGCGTACTCTGTACCTCAATATTGAGGATAAATTGGGGGCTGGAGCCCAGGAAATGTTAAGGGCTTGAGGCTCATTGGCGAGTACCTCGGCATTGTGGAAAGGGTACATAATCACGGGAGGATCGGGAAATGCAATAGGTATGGGGGCGCTACAGCCCTGTGGATCACTGAAAGAAAGGGTCTGATTTGTATTGTAATCAAAGGCTTGAAGGCAAATCTTGTAATTTCCCTCCGGTAGGGTTCCGGTTCTTACTACTTGATCACGATTGAAACCTCCGTAATTGACGTCACTTTCCGTAAGGTTGCGATTGATGTCTTTTAATTCATTACCCGTGAGTATTTTGAGCTCGTTGGGGCCAAGTAAGATACTTCTGTTGGGTAGATAACCGATATTGACAGCAGCAAAGAGACCGTTATCTCCGGTTATGGTCGGTATCAATTTGATCTGCTGTGTTTCACTAGGGCTGTTATTTTGAAGTGTTACGATGATTTGTTCCTGCAGCCTTAAGTCTAAACTGTTTGCAGTACCCCCTATATAATCATGGATGTCGTTGGAGTAGGGGGGAAGGACTTGAACGGTAACACGAACTTCGTTTTGTGCTTGAACTAGCTGGACTAGAGAAAATAAAAATAAGGTAGAAAAGTTTCGAACAAACGAAATCATGTGCAGAGACCGGTTGGTTTTGAATCAGATTGTCTTCATACCTTATGATTTCAAGTTGTAAACTTTAAAATAAAAAAAATGGCAATGGTAGATCTACCATTGCCACTTTGGCTTACTGCGAATTTTTTTGGCGCTAGACTATGACGTTAAAAATACATCGTATAGGAATTGTTTTTCCACCTTTGAGCATAATATGCTTTTGGGTGACTGCCCATATGGTGGTTTCAACCTCTAATGGCATTCCTAGTATATTCTCAAATTGAATAACCACGTGCCTGTTATGAATATTACCGAGCGAAAGACCTCGGTATAAGTTATGGTTTCTTAGCTCTCGGTCTGTCTCATTGTGCAGTACCTCTTCTTTTTTGAATGTGATATTTACTAATTCGGATTTATCGATCCGGTGAATAGACTTTACTAACATGATGAATGATTTTGATGATTTTAGATAAAATTACTAGTGGATGGAAGTAATCATCTTGCTCATTCGTAGTGTAGAAAAGTATGGTAAAGTAGAAATAAGGGCCTAGTAGGTCTGTCAATCAAAGAAATTTGACAACTGCCTAAGTGGTCAAGTATAGGAAAAGTTTTGGCACGGTCTTTAACTGGAATTTTAGAGATCCTGACTTCCGTGGAAGCTGTAGAAATCAATTCCATGCGCTCTTCGATTTCAACCGCCTCAGTTGCCGCTCGCACATTTGAAAAAGAGGCGCTACACCAAACACAAAGCAATACAGGTACCAAGTATCTGATCGTACATGTTTTTATTTTTCTGTAGGCGTTCATTCTATTTTAAGAGCAGTAATTCGCCAAATTATAAATTTACGCGAGTTTTAAGTACCTTATTTTCTATTGAATTTTAACAGATTTAAGATCAATAAGTTTGTTTGCTCCTGCTTATTTGTTGATAGTGGTTGCTTTTCAAAGGGAAGTGAGGTTTGAGATCGATCGCGTTTTCAATGAAACTACCGACTGCAAAATACCTACCGGCCGCGCACAAGATGAAATGCAATTGATCTAGCCCTTGCGGAATTTGAGAGGTTTATGCCGTAGTGGTTTATTTTTTGGCGTTTCGACTACCAATAGGTCGAATTCCCGTTCGCTGAAATACCGAACAATCGCAACAGGTAGGGGAAAGAAAAAGGTCAGCTACACGATAAACACAAAAAAAGACGGGCATTTGTGATACTTTCGTGACAACTGATTGGGTAATTCACAGTTATTAAAAGGTAAACATGATTCACATTAATTCAATGGATATGAAAAATTTTTGGGTTTTATCGATTTTACTATTTCTTTTCACTTCATGTGAAATAACACAATTGAACCAGCCGGAAGACGATAATAGTGCGGAAGTGATACAAGCGCCAACGGAGTTACCTTCGTCCTCCATAGTCTTAGAAAATGAATTTCACGGGGGTGGAGAGCGTGTCTGGGAAACCATATCTTTTACATTTATGGGAGTTGGTGGAATCCAAGACTGCCGGCTAGACGACCAAATGACTATCAACGTAGACGGAACTTACACCTACGACGGAGGATCTACGCTGTGCGGAGCTGAGGACAGTGAGCGCATGCGCACCGGCACCTGGGAAGTTACAAACGACGGAAGAAATATCATTTTCGACGCGGGTACTGTAGATGAATATACGGCCGATGTCACGGGTTTAGATAATGACATGATTGCTATTTCCGGCCAGTACATCGGTCTGGATGTAAGCGGGGTCTACCGGATAAAATAATGATGGTCAGATTCTTGTTTTTCTTTTTGGTAGCTTCTCAAATCACCTATGCAAAAGGCGATTTTTTTGCGGATGCGGATGCTTTTTTTCGCGCTCACGTGAAAGACGGTATGGTTGCTTATGATGCTATTCAAAAGGATCAATCTCTGCTGAACACACTAGTACAAAAAATTGCCGTGTTCGACTTAAAGCAAAGTGATTTAGCTACGAAAAAAGCCTTCATGATTAACACCTATAACCTCTTGGCTATTAAGGGAATAGTAGATGAATATCCGGTTAAATCACCTTTTGATGTTAAAGATTTTTTCGACGCTAAACGTTACACGGTGGCAGGAGAGAAAATGTCCTTGAATATGTTGGAAAAAGAAAGGCTGTACCCGATGTTTCAAGACCCCAGATTACATTTTGTCTTGGTATGCGCCGCTATGAGTTGTCCTAAACTCGCGGATCACGCTTACGATCCCGATACTCTGGAGGCACAAATAGAGTCCCAAACTAAGGGAGTTTTGAATGATCCTGATTTTGTGCGGGTGAAGGGAAATAAAACTCAGGTTTCTGAAATTTTCAACTGGTATTCCAATGATTTTAAAACCAAAGCATCGAGTACGGTGGAGTACATTAATATGTTCAGAAGTACACCTCTTCCCTCAAAAAAGACGAGTTATTACACCTACGATTGGTCACTAAACGAGCAATGATGGCAATGAAATATAGTGCTGTAGTCCTATTCTTTTTCACCTTGGTTTCCGCAAAAGGGCAGGAGAGTCTTTCGAACGTGCAAAAGTATACTCCTTCCGTCTTACTGGAAAAAGGAAGATGGGAATTAAACTCTTTCTACAATTTATACACGCAAACTCAACGTAGAGATATCGATGGAAACGACGTAGAGCTGGCCGATAGGGAAACCTTTTTGAACGTTATGTACCAATTTACCTACGGATCAAGTGCTTCCGGTAAATTGAATATCGGCTTTGACGTTTGGGCATCACGGGCGCTATATGACCCCGATAGAGGTTCACCATTTAAAGTATTGCTATTTGATGAAGGTAGATTTAGCAGAACCGCTGTGACTGGTATTGGGCCCAGAGTGCGCTACGTTCCTTTTAATAATTTGACGGGATTTAGTATACAATCCACCTTTCTCTTTCCCGTGGCCAGTGATTTAGAAACACCTGATTTCACGGGGCACGATCGCTTCACCTGGTTTACACAATTTTTTTATGATATGCGGCTAACGGATCAGTGGCGCTTATTTCTAGAAACTGATTTTCTCTACAGAATTGATAGAGACGGAAGCAGGACCAATTTTTTCAGAGTACCGTTTAGTGCATTTCTGAGTTATTTTTTGCGAGATCAAAAAACCACACTCTTTTTATTTACGCAGTACGCTCCTCGTTTTACCAACAGAATGAATTCCGTGGATGAACGTTTTGGGCTGGATGGCTGGTTTACACAAC
>JBCCIX010000324.1:0-5349 GCA_039028075.1 Bacteroidota bacterium
CATACACAATAAAAGTGTGCACGAATTGGAATGGGTGCGCAGTGAAGATTTTAGCTATTTTAAAGCTCCTCTCATTGAGCTTCAACACAAGGTCATGGGTATTTTGGGGTACGGCGCCATCGGAAAAGAAACCGCCAAAATAGCGGATGCCTTTGGTATGGAGGTGCTTATATGCTCACAGCATGCGAAAAAGGTAGAAAACGGAAGATTGGTGAGCTTAGAAGAATTACTGGAAAAGGCCGACGTATTGTCCATTCATGCCGCCTTAAACGAACGCAGTAGAGGTTTGATGAATAAACAAGCATTCGAAAAAATGAAAGCCTCTGCCTTGATCATTAATACCAGCAGGGGTGCGATTATTGACGATCAGGATCTGGCAGACGCTCTGAACAATGGTAGAATAGCCGGGGCTGGCTTAGATGTGCTCTCCAAAGAACCTCCTTCGGCGGATAATCCTCTACTTACCGCTAAAAACTGCGTGATTACGCCTCACATTTCCTGGGTATCCAGGGAAAGCCGACAGCGTTTGATGAATATTGCCGTAGATAATTTAAAGGCTTTTTTAACAGGTGAAAAAAAGAACGTGTTGAATTGATTTCTGATATTAGACTTATGACAAGAGAAACGTTATTGAGTAAGATATTTCGTAATATTCAGCTTTTCATTTTGATTTAAACGGATATTATTTAACACGATGCGGAAACCGGTACTCTCCCTGCTTCTATTACTCTCATTAACTATAACCTGCAGTCAACCTCAGAATTATGAAAACTACCATGTGCAGATCCCACCTGCTTTCGAACTAGCCAATATAATGGTTGCACTGACTGATTTTGGTAAAAGCGATGACAACATTACCAAGAAGAACACAGAATATCATCGAGAGGTAATTACTCATTTTGAACCCTTTACGGATCATAAGGCCATAAAAAAGTTAAACAAACTTTTCTCCCGGACGCGCAATCAGAACTACTACGCTTATAGTAATTTCCGCACCGGGTCGTATGAAGCCTATTTTGATGAAGATCAACTTAAGTTCAATACCATTCTTAGTTATTCCAGTCATTTTAAAAGACTAAAAGAACAAATAGAAGACTTTGCCAGAGAAACGGATTTTCCTAAATTCTATACTAAACATAAACCGCTCTACGAACACTATATCACACAATATAAAAGGTATATTCCTGTTTCTGATATGTGGAGTTGGATGGAAAGCGAGTTCCCGAATAGATATCAGGGGTATAAGATCATTATGTCACCGTTGATCGCCGGATTTCACAACACCATTGACTTCGAAAATACCACTATGATGTTTGTTAATGTACCTCGAAATTTTGTGACGGGTAAGTCCGTGGATAAGACTTACGAGGCTCTAATGGTCCGTGTGGTTTTGACTGAAATAGACCATAACTACGTAAATCCGGTTTCAAAAAAATGGAGTGCGAAAATAAGTGATACTTTAGCCGACCTAAGTTGCTGGAATCAGAGCCAAGGCGGATACAATTCAGCCCAACTTACTTTCAACGAATACATGACCTGGGCGGTCTTCAGCTTGTACTTAAGGGAGAAATACGACAACGAAGTGTTTGAAAAGGTGAATGAAAACCAGGCGAGATTTATGGTAGAACGCCGTGGTTTTGTCCAGTTCACTGATTTTAATGATTACCTACTAGCGCTTTATGCGCAAAAACAACCCCATCAAAAGATTCCCGACCTATATCCCCAAGCTATAAAATGGTTCTCAGAACAAGATTGCAAGTGACAAAATATGTAACCCGAACTGAGTTAATTTTAGATTCGCAATATCCGATTAAAATCAATGTACAATAAAAATTTTTGTATGAGGTATTTTATTAGTTTCAAAAAGACCCAGACCCCTGAAAGGGTGCCTAAAAAGTCCCCTTCAGGGGATTTAGGGGTGTTTTTCGAATTATGATTAACATAGCGATATTGTTTACTCGGATATCAGTAATTCATAATTATGAATTTTTCATTGCTAATTGCAAATTGCCCATGGTTAATTCTTAATTAACACCTACCACCCCCAGGTACCTTCCTCACCTTTAAAGGGCCCCACAATATCCGGCGTGATCCAGCCTCCATAAAACCCTCCCGCTTGCGGTTTTACCTCTACTCCATCCACGAGACATTTATCCATTTTATGCGGGTAAAAAGCAGGGTATCCGGTAATAGCTTCAAAACCGCGCTTAGGTTTATCGTAGTACCACGCTGCATCATGAATAAACTTTCCGTTAAGAAGTATATCATAATAAGAGCCCGCCCCTTTCCATTCGCAATAGGTGGTGTGATCAGAAGGAAGCAGCCGTGCTTCTTTGACCTCCTCAAAAGGTATGTAATATACGGGGGGGTGGCTAGTCTCCAAAACACGATAACCCTTATTGGTTCGGACAATACAGATGTCATTGAAAAAGATCTCAATGGTCTTATTGCACTTCTCTAACCGGGGTGGTCTCGGGTAATCCCAAACGGATTCCTGACCTTTTTTCGCCGCAACGGGAATTGGCTTTTTCATAACAATTGGTTTTTGACGATTAAGAAAACAATTGCCAGGCAGCAAAGTTTTAGAAGTATGAAAGCGCATGATGATTCTTTTTGGATGCGGATAGCGATAGATGTCGCCAAAGAAGGTAATACTGCTTTCGGGGCTGTTTTAGTGGATGAGGAAGGTCAATTTGTGGCAGATCATAACACGACCCAACTACATGGGCCCACTGCACATGCTGAAATGAATGTGATTAACAAAATGCAGCAGCTTGATTACGATGAAGCGGCGGACCTCACTCTTTACACTACCGTGGAGCCCTGCCCTATGTGCATGGGTGCCGTTCTCTGGGCTGGCATAGGTGCAGTGAAGTTTGGGCTTACCATCGAAGAGGCCGCGGAAAAGTGTCACCAAATCATGATCAGAGCTGAAGTATTGGTAAAAAAATCATGGCGGACAGTGTCCATTAAAGGTGGCTTGGAAAAGCAAAAGTGTAGGGAGCTATGGCCATAATGGATAAGCAAAAGATCTTCGATTTTCTGCAGGATCTGGTCCAAAACAACAGTAAGGAGTGGATGGATAAGAATCGTCCACGGTATCACGAAGCTAAAGCTATCTTTATCGAAGAAATCGATGAGGTGATTCGACAGGTAAAGTTAATTGATCCTGAATTTATGGCTATTACCGCCAAAAAGTCCATCCTTAGGATCAATCGTAATCTGCTTTATAGTCAGGATAAAACACCGTATAAAGATAATTTCGGAGCCAGCATTATCCGTGAGGAAGGGCGAGCCGATTTTTACCTTCATATCAGCCCGCACGAGTGTTTTATTGCCGCCGGATTTTACCACCCGCCTAATGAAGTGCTTAAGTGTATCCGGCAGGAAATTGACTACGAGCAAAAAAAGTTCTTATCTATCGTAAATGCTGCGTCTTTTACGGAGACATATGGCCATCTTTTGGCGGAAGATGCTTTGAAAACAGCACCCCGAGGTTATTCTACCGATCATCCGCTAATCGAATACCTCCGTTTAAAAAGCTATGTGGTCATACACCCTATCACGACGGCAGAATTTCTGGCCACTGATTTTGTGCATAAAGTAATTGAACTTTACCAGGCAGCCATACCTTTCAGGAAATTTCTCGACACTGCGTTAGTGGAATATCGACAGTAGCTCTTTCATTCAATAGTTCTGGCAGCTCGATATCCGTAGGCCGCGTTACGGGCTCCTCCTGACCAGGCTCCGTATAAGCGATACGCGATAGGACTGTAAGGATTAAATTCTGAGATATGTGCTTTCCCGTAATAGCCGCCTCCGCGATAACCATATCCGTATGACTCTCCGTAGCCAGAGGGCCACCCTGACACATTAGCCATTCCGTAGTAGTCGACCTGCCCGTCGCCATGTTGCCCGCCGAAAGCACGTCCGACCGAATCCCCAACGGTGATTACCTTTTCCCACATACTGCCCGCCAGGTCCATTACCCAGTAATAAGAGGCACCGTAAAGCTCGCGGTTTTTATCATTTAGTTGTCCTTCATCAAAGCCAACAGGCAATTCCATCTGATGGGTTTTGGCATTGATTCTTCGGATCATTTTATCGTCATCCGCAGTATTCCAGGGCATTTCACGGGCGACAGGTTTACCTGGTCCCCTACATGCTTTGGTGTATTCTAACTCCGTGTAAGGCCTCAAACCCGCCCAGTCTGTAAACGCCATCATATCATCCCAATGCCAAAACACCATGCGCTGCTGCGGCAGACCGGCCATAAAATGATCTCCATCCAGTTTGATGGTACCTCCGGTTTTAAAATATTTTGGAGTCCCTCCGGTATATCTTACGGAAGCCGCCTCACTGGTCAAAGAGTTTAAAAAAGCCGTGTAGATACCTTGATTAACTTCGTATTTCATCAAATAAAAAGGATCAACTCCTTTAGGAAAAGTGTACGGAATGGGTCCTTTTTGATCACCCTGATATTCGGGTTCGCTGGCTCGGTAGTAAAGCTTGCCTTTCCTACCGGATACCTCGATGGCTTCACTTTCCTTACTTACGGTATATAATCCATCGAATGCTCCGTCACGGTCCGATTTATAGAAAGCGCCGTAGCTTAGGGCAGTAGTGTCAGGATCACCTAAGCTAAAGCTACCCTGGGGAATGTATACCATTTCAATGCCATACCCTTCTACCGAAGTGGTGTTGAGATAGTTAAGGTAGCGCTCACTCAATCTTGCCGTATCAAGCGCTATAAAAAACCGGTAGGTGACATCACCTCTGTACTGATCGATAGGGTATACCATCAGGCCCGTGCCGTCGGCCGGAATTTTCGCGGTGGCATCCGGCATTTCGGGATTTGCTTTCCAGCTAAAACGTGCTGAGCCCGGCTTAAGATAAAGATGCCGATGACCGCCATTGTCACTGAGTACTTTGAAAAACACCCAGACTGCATCGTGGTTTTTAGCCGTATTCCAGCTATTTTCCCACGCTACCGTTACATTAATCCCCCGTTTATATTGGGGTTTGTCTGCCTGAACATACTCTACCTGCGTTATCTGAAGATTATTGCCACTTACTGAGGAGGAATACATTAAGATTAAAAAAATAGCCAAGGTGCGCATATTGAGTTATTTTGATTGTGCCTATTGATATTACGCAGAACTAATAGTCAAGTTAATTCGAAGCTTACCGGATATGTTTAATTTCAATTACTCAACGGATCTCTTCTTTGAACTGTTGGTATTCATAAGTGCCCTCACCAGCAGTAGTGACATAGTTCCATAATCCCACAGGTTCTCCACTGGTTACTCTTCCTTGCATTCTTTGCTTTGCCGGAAGAGCGGCAAAAGG
>JBCCIX010000325.1:0-5331 GCA_039028075.1 Bacteroidota bacterium
TGCCGAGTATATCGTACTTAAAATGCATCGATGTTTGGCGTTCGTGGTATGTATCAATATCTTCTTTACCTCTTCTTTGGAAAGTACTTCCGGTAGCCTCTCACGTACTTTAGGACGCTCAATTTCATAAAATCGATTGGGTATCCCTAACACCGTTTCGTAATAAAATTTTATACTATTGATGATTTGATTAAGCATGGAATTAGATCGTCCCAATTTCACTTGCGTGCATAGGTAATTTCTAATTTCTTCTTCTCCCAATGCATTTATGGGAACTTCCTTGTAATGATTGATGAAGCCTCCAAACAAGGCCGTATAGGTGCGTGCTATGTTGGTGCTGTATTTTTTTAATTCAAGCTTTTGCAAGTAGCCTGGCGGGCAGGGGCGGTAACCGGCTTTCACTTTTCGTACGGGCCAGTTCTTCGTCTTCAATTGATTTTGATCCTTGACGGGGTCATGCAGCGGTTTATTCAAGAAGAAATGTTTGCCATCAATTAGGGCAATGCCTTTAAAAATGGAAAAAATTTGTGAGAGGTTCTGTTTGGTGTTTGGCACGAAAGCCATGTCGAAATTATAACTCCACCTCACATTGGGCAACGTTTTAACCAAAGCGTATATTATCATGAGAACATTTGAGGCCAATGATGAACTTGATGAAATCTTAACAACAAATGGATTCATCGACACAACATCTGAACGGGACAAGAAAAAAGGAAAGAAGAGTTTCAAACTCTCCAAGAACTTCCGAAAGGAAATCTATTTTGATTACATAAACATCAAAATTTGAAGAACTCTGGACTCCAAGACGATAGAATTGAAATGACTGAGGAGGAATTAAAGCTTCTACTACTGTACTTTAAACTCTCAACTTCGGACATACAAACCATAGATAAAAATGGCCAATTCAATTTTAAGAAGTGGGCTCAGAGAATTGTAGATATTCGGGAAGACAAACGAACTCATGAACGGCTCAACTTTAGAATGAATAGAGTTGAGAAGATGAACCGCATCTTAACAACCTTAGATGATATTCGTTTGAATTAAAAACCCCTCCTCAAACCGGATTTTCGTATCTTTACTTATGAACTATCATGAAGTTTTAGAAATCAGAGCAGATAAGAGATTCGGTAAACCCACCATTAAAGGAACTCGAATTTCGGTCTATGATGTGCTTAACTGGCTATCAAACGGCATGAATCGTGAGGACATTAAGTCTGATTTTGGAGAGATAACCGATAAAATGATTGACGCTTGCCTTGCGTATGCTGCGGATAAGGAAAGACGATTGATCTCAGTTCAGTGAAGCTCCTTTTTGACCAAAACATCTCTCCAAAAATCCTTAAGAAACTCCCAGGTGAATTCTCAGAATGCAATCAAGTGAGATTCGTTGGACTTGAAGATGCAACTGATCTAGAAATTTTTGAGTTTGCAAAAATTAATGAATTTGCAGTAGTAACATTCGACTATGATTTCGTGGATTTGAATGCTCTTCGCGGAACACCGCCAAAAATCATCTATCTGAACACCGGAAACCTCACAACTCAAAGTGTATCAGAACTGATCCTGAACAATCTGTCGACAATTCAACACTATTTGAATTCCAAAAATGACGATATTCTCGAACTCATTAAAGCTCCATAACAAACGATATAGCACATGCCTCTACTGAGCTATTTGATACTGAAATGCCAAACCGAAAGTTTACCGATATTTGAAAGTCCGAAGGCACGTGCCATGTCTGGTCGGTATCTATAAATCAAATAAAAACCAGGTCTACTACATCTGTTATGACTATGCCTTTAGCCCTGTAAAACAAGAAGATCGTAAAACCTGTGAGTTGATTAACAAAGCGTTTATCGTACAAAAACAGGAGTACTTTGATAGACTCACTTTAAAACTGTGGTAGTTACTTATTCTCTTCCGGTCGAATGAAATACACCTCCTGGATTTTACCGTACGCCACTTTATATAGCGCAAAGACCTCGGATCTGGGCCGACTCTTCTCAAACAACACGCGCTCGTGATCAATTACCGTATTTCCACTCACCATTCGGTTTACCAGCTCGCAGTTTAGGTCTGTGAGTCGCTCAAACATACCTCCGTAGGTTTTGCGCATGGTTTCTTTACCCTGTGACAATAATTCATTCGGGAAGTTGTAGATCTTTACCGTATCGCTGTAGGGCGCTAAAAAGGCTTCCAGGTCTCGATTGTTGTAGGCTTCAAGCTGGGCTTGTGCTAACTCTTGGGGGTTTTGGGCCAGGAGAAACGAACCGGCTAGACTTAAAACTAAAGTGATCAGATGTTTTTTCATCCTTGAAATCTAGAGCTAATTTTTGTGTTGAACATCATATTCAGCTTCAATCTTTATGTACAGTCCCCTTACCTCGCCACCAGGTGGCCAAAGAAGAGCCGGTAATGTTCATTAAGGGTCCGAAAACAGCGGGTGCCAGGCCCATGGTAGCTACTCTGCCCAATTCAAGGGCAATACCGGAAGCTAAACCGGAATTTTGCATCCCTACCTCGAAGGCCACAGTTCTGGCTGATTTTTGGTCCAGCCCGGCCAGGCGACCACCCCAGTATCCCAGCAGATAACCCATCGAGTTATGAATCAACACCACACCTATCAACATAAACCCTATTTCAAGGAGGGAATCCCTACCGGCTGCGGTAATAATGGTGATGATAATCGTAATACCCGCCATGGACACTACGGGCATCGCTTTGTCCAGCCACTTAAATTTCCCGTGAGCAAAGCGGTTAAAGATGAGCCCGGCCATGATCGGCAGGATCACAATTTGCATGATGCTCAGTAGCATGGCCCAAAAATCGATAGGTACCAGTCGGTCGGCGAGTACTTTCATCAAAAAAGGAGTCATAATGGGGGCGAGCAGGGTAGCCACGGCAGTAAGTGTAAGTGAGAGCGCCAAATTAGCCCCTGAAATATAGGCCATTACATTGGAGGCCAGGCCGCTGGGCGAGCAACCTACTAGTATAACTCCAGCCGCTATTTCCGGGGGAAAACCACTTAGAGAAGCCAGGCTGAAGCCAATGAAGGGCATGATGCTAAACTGGCATAGGATGCCAATGAGTACTCCTTTAGGCATCTTAATCACACCCGCGAAGTCTTTAAAGCCCATAGCGGTACCCATGCCAAACATAATAAGCATAAGGAGTGGGATGATCAGTTTTTTTAGTTCGAAGCCTGCGAAATTCGTAAAGACACCGGGGTGATATAGTGAAGCCGAAACAGCAGCAAAAATCAAAATAGTAAATGAAAAGCCTTTTAGAACCCTACTGCTTCTAACGGCCAAAGCAAGGCTGATAAAAAACGAAACAACCAGTGCACCAGCCTGACCTATGTTACCCATGAGCCCCAGGACCCCAGGACCACTGTCGCCGTTAAAGTAACTACAGAAAGGGCCACAAGAAGCTTCTGCACAATGTTCAAGCCCTCAAAAAGTTAAAGGTCAGGTCAAGTACTTGTTTTGTGTGGTCGGGGAGATCTGTTTCCATATAAGGATGTTTGCCGCCAAAGGAGTGGGTGCCGTCTTCAATAAGCTCAAGTCGGGCGTATGCACTTAATTTCGCCAGTTGCTCCGTGTGTAAATAATTTAAGGTTTCGTCACGGGTGCCGTGAACCAATAGCATCGGCCTGTCCATCTGCTGGACAGCCCTCGGTATATTCAGCCGGGCCACATTGTTCGATACATCTTCTACCAACTGATATTTGAGGGGCATCTTCTGCTTTGTGCGACTATTGTCAATGTAATAAATACCGTCTCTCTTCCATTGATCGAGCACCTCCTGAGGCCAGCGTTCCCTTAAATTATGGATAGGGGCCCAGGCCGTAATTGATTTTATACGTTCGTCTTCTGCACCTTTTAACAACACTAAACCTCCTCCACGGCTGTGCCCAATGAGGTGGATATTATGAGAGTCAAGTTCATTTTCCGGAATCGGAACGCGGTTATTTTCCACCTCATTGATCAGCACACCTATATCATCCAATTCTATGCTGAAGGTATTCTCACTGAAGGCCTCAAGATCCACAAAATCGTAGGGATGTTCCGGTGTTGTACCGTTATGTGAGAGGTTAAGTTTAATGAACACAAAACCTTGCATGGCAAAGTTTTCTCCTATTAAATGCCAAAACCCCCAATCTTTGAAGCCTTTAAAGCCGTGAACAAAGACGATACAAGGTTTTTTACTATCCGTTTGGACGTAGCAGGCATCGGCGATGAAAGGTCTGTCATGATGCTTACTTTTTAGTAGAAAATCGCCCGTTTTTTTCAATTCAGTGGCCATTATATATTTTGATTAGGGGGTTTATCGAGCTAATATTGTACTTCATTTTTGACTATGGCGCTAAGCTTAAAAGATATAAAATCTCCCATTGCCTCGGAGATGGACGAATTCGAGAAAAAGTTCAGGTCATCTATGAAGACAAAGGTGATGCTTTTAGACAAAATAATGAGTTATATCGTAAAGCGCAAAGGTAAGCAGATGCGCCCGATGTTTGTGTTTTTAAGTGCAGGTGCTTGCAATAAAATTACAGATTCTACTTATCGCGGTGCGTCACTTATAGAGTTACTGCATACGGCTACGCTGGTTCATGATGATGTGGTGGATGATGCTAATTATCGCCGAGGATTTTTCTCCATTAACGCCCTTTGGAAGAATAAAATTGCCGTGCTTGTTGGGGATTATTTATTGTCCAGGGGTCTCTTACTCTCTGTGGACCATCAAGAATATGATCTGTTGAAAATAGTGTCTGCGGCGGTAAAGGAAATGAGTGAAGGGGAACTCTTGCAGATGGAAAAAGCCAGGCTGCAGAACATTACGGAAGAGGTATACTATGAAATTATCCGTCAGAAAACGGCTTCATTGTTAGCCTCTTGTTGTGCGGTGGGTGCGTCCAGCTCCGGAGCTGAAAATGGCACTATTGACAAGATGCGCACTTTTGGAGAAAAGGTGGGCATGGCTTTTCAAATTAAAGATGATCTTTTTGACTACGGACGGCAAGAAATTGGTAAGCCGTTGGGCATCGATATTAAAGAGAAAAAAATGACGTTGCCTTTAATTAAAGCGCTGGAGTCTGCCTCATGGGCTGAGCGAAGACGAATACGCGGTATCATGAGAAGCGACAAAAAGAGTAAGCGAAACGTTCAGGATGTCATTGATTTTGTAAAGAAATCCGGCGGTCTTGAATATGCCCAAAACGTAATGAAAAAATTCTACGATGATGCCTTGGAAATCCTAGATAGTTTTGAAGATTCAGTCTACAAGCAGTCTTTGGGCCAGTTGGTTCAATTCACGATAGAGAGAAATAAA
>JBCCIX010000326.1:0-5327 GCA_039028075.1 Bacteroidota bacterium
CACCCGCTCGTTGCCAACCGGGCGTGTCAGGGTAGGAAACCTGTGGTAACACACAGGGTCAAATCAATCTATAAAGAACGTTTGACAGTAATGTTGGCAACTTACTGTCGCACGGTAAAGCGGTGTGGGTGCGTGTCCTCGGTCAGGCTGCGTTCCAGTAAAAGCAAGGCTATACAAAGCTCCCTCTGGTCGGCCTTGCTTTTACTTCCTCTTGCTGCCCTGTGGCACTCCCCACGGCTGTTCTCAGTATTTTTTGGTTGATGAATGAGCCTGCGGCAGCTGGGCAAAAAATCCTTACTCAGCCCGTGTTATTGCTCGCCTGCGGCCTCAGTCAGACACGGCCAGTCGGGCTAACACCCTTTTCCTGCCCGGCTTCCTTCGAACTCGCGGACGGCAAGCAGAAGTGAACTAGTAGTGCATGCTTAACGCGCGGAACCAGTCAGCACCTTTAATCAAGGCTCGTAGTCGCTTGTATCATTTTTTTGATCGAAGCACGCCTCACAAATCCACCCGCAACCTAAGCGCACTTCAATCAAAAAAACGGCCGTCTACTCTACGAATCGAAATCGGTTTTTGTAGCTGGTGTAAAACCTTGCGTATTCTTTATCGTTTTGGTTGTCCTGGTTGGTTTTGCGCCAGGTACAAAAGCCTTCCAAGCCAACTGCTAATCAACTATGAAAATCTATCGTTCATGGCGCGGTAAGAAAATGCGAATCTATCTCCGCACCTGGTTAACCGCATCCCGAACGAGGCCGCCAGGAAATAGGTAAAAGAAGCGTTGGCAAAAAAGCAAGGGCGCAGTGTAACGGAGCTTGTATCACCCTTGCTTTTTTCTTGGGGGAGTAACCACGGGGCTTTACCGGCTGGTGTGCTGAGAGAGGGCGTAAGGTGCGGACAAACTCAGGCTACGGCTACAGGTGAAGGGTTAGAGCGAGCGGCTGACCTGTAGGGAGAGTAGCCAATGAAGGTAGAGAGGGACGGACTGCGGGATCAAGCCAGGGAGCAGCGGTAGCAGGCTGGCCGGAACGACTGAGTGCCTTATAACCATTGCACGACATAGAGAGTGCAACTTCACGTATCTCTCGAATCATTCTATGTAAACTGCAAGAACTTCACCCTCTCCTTGATCATCAATGAACTTTCTACTTTTAACGAGATATTCTTTGATATCTTGAGCTTCTGCCTCATTACTACATTTTACTTGCCTTAAGTTTTTTGCTTGATCAATTAGCTCATCATTAGATAATCTCACATGCCATTTTGTAAAATCAAGTTCATAAGTAAGACAATGTGTAATAATCTCTTGAACCAATCGCTCAGACTGGTCTTTGTATCTGAAATTTGTATGCATATTTTGAATCGTTTATTATAAATACTCAGAAAGTTTAAAAAAGTCAGGAATACCAAGAAAAAATTATGATTATCTTTAATCTACCCTCAAACGAGAGGGTAAGAGCTTGGTGAATTAGTACTTCATTGGTTGAGATGGCCTAGGAGAAAAAAGTGGCAGCTCAGATTTTCGTGTAGATTACTATCCATTTGGACTCCAACATGATGGGGGGTATCAAAGAGTTACTGCCGAGGAGAACCAATACAAATACAATGGTAAGGAGCTTATTGAAGACCTAGACTTAGGTTGGTACGATTATGGGGCTAGGATGTATATGTCTGATATTGGAAGATGGGGAGCAATTGATCCATTAGCTGATACCTATAAGACGTTATCACCATATAATTATGTTATGAACAACCCCCTAATATTTATTGATCCAGATGGGATGAAGGTTGTAGTATCTGATGCTAAATCTTCGGAATTAATAAAGAAGTACACTGATAAATATCAATATGATTCTGAAGGAAATATTAAGACTTACAAAAAAGGTAAGAGAAAGGGTCAAGCTAAGTTGAATAAAAACTATAATGAGGCTTTTGCGGGTATAATAGATCGTTTAGAGGGTGCTGAAGAAGTGTATAATTTTTCTTTTGATGAATCAGGTGATAAAGGTAGTGTAACTTATGATGGAAATGAGATCAGTGTTACGCTTGCCGATCCAGGTGAAGGTATGGGAGGCGGAGTAGACGGTATTTTGTTTGAGGAAGTAAAACATACAGAGCAATTCATGGATGGTAAAGTTTATTTTGGGAATAATGGAAGTGGATGGGGAGCAGCTTTGTCAATTGAAGCTGAATATGAAGCCAAGATGTTTGTAGTTAACAATCTTAATATTAAGGAGAAATTTGAGGTTGACGGGTTTAAAATTCCGACACAATTTGGATTTCTTAAAAACAATAACCCAGCAGTTGCTAAGCAGTATCTATTGGGAGGTGTAAGTAATTACAAAGTATATGGAGATAATGGAAAAAGTGCAACTGTAAACATTGGAGGTGCATATTCTGGGTTATCTCGATTGAATCCAATAAATACTTATAAGACTAGAACTGAAAACAGTACAGTTTTTGCGTATCCATACAAAAAATCAGAATGAAAGAAATACTAACTTGTTCGATAATCTCTTTTACGACTACTTTTTCGATTCTTGGTCAAGAAAAAAATGAAGTTGTTTTTGAGGGTTTAGGTGTAACAAGCATTGTACACTGCGAGGTTGGAGAGCAGGTTTTGAAAGCAAAATGTCCCTGTTCAGTTCATAACCATAACAAATGTTTTTTGTATAAGATTGATGTTAAAAAGACAATTGCATACTTTGAAAATAGTGCTTTTAGTGACAAAGATTTAAGTGAATTTGAATATATACTTGTACCGTCAAGTGCTTTAATTGAAAGCAACAAAGAATATGTTATTGCAGTGCAGCCATCTTCGTCGACAAAGTATATTCAGTATTGTCAGACGCTGAACATTGATCTTAATAAAGAATATCATTTTAAACATAAAGATGGTTATTTGACAAGTATCATTGACTGTGATCAAAACGACAGGTTTTTGAAATATATAATCAAGAGTCAATAATCATCAACTAGTGCGCGTTTCATAACGCATGCTCATTGTCTTAAGCATTTTCTAATGCTTACAGCTATCTTTAAGTATGTCTAAAAAATACAAGATTGGTGAATCCCCAACTGAGTGTAGAATGTCAAAACAAAATAAGAACTGAGGTGTAGATTGCATCTACACCTCACAATCGAAAAAAAGATAAGCAGGCGTAGTTTCAAACTACGCCTAGTTTTTTAAGAATTTGAATTCGCCAAAGGGATATTTGGTCATAGTTTTCAAACTGGACCTATCGTTTCAGAAATCAATTCAACTACTTATCTTAAACCATGGGATCAGCGTATCAAATTCAAGACCAAGGTGGCTTGTATTTCCTAACCTTCCAGGTAGTCGGTTGGACGGACATTTTTTCAAGACAGACCTACAGAGATATGGTCATAGATAGCTTTAAGTACTGCCGGGAATATAAAGATATGGAACTGTTTGCCTACGTCATCATGACCAATCATGTTCATGGTATCCTTAAGGAGTAAAAATGAAGACCTCTCCAATTTGGTGAGGGATTTAAAGAACCTCACCTCCAAGAAGATTTTATCTGAGGTGCATAGTAATGCTCAGGAAAGCAGAAGAGAGTGGCTTGAGATGATATTTAAATATCACGCTAAGTGTAACAAGCGGGTAGAGAAACAACAACTATGGACGCATGAAAACCATGCCGTGGAATTGTCCAGCAATGAGATGATTGATAGCAGAGTTGACTACATTCACGAGAATCCGGTTCGGGCCGGCTGGGTTGAGGCACCCGAAGAATATGTATATTCAAGTGCTAGGAATTTTTCAAAGCGAATATATTCGATTGAAATAGATGAGTTGTAGAATAAGAACCGGGTGTATATTGTATCTACCCTTAGCCATTAAAAAAGATAAGTAGGCGTAGTTTCAAAATAGTTGGTGTACGTCATTATAGGTAGAAAGCGATAGCTAATTCGGGACCCCGGATCAAGTCCGGGGATATACTTAAGATGTTTACCTTTTCAGGTAAATGTTACTACTAAGTATGATCACCCTCTTGAAATTGGTGGCCGTAATGGTCATCGCCCTACTTATTAAGACCCTAGAGCGAAAAATGACATGAGAGTAGCTTGCGTATGGGTAGGGCTACTACTCGGTATTTCAGCACAATCGCACGTACTCACTGTGCGGCACAAGGCCAGGTTGGAAACGGTAACGGACAGCTCTAGGCACGCTCAACTACTTCAGCGGTATTTAAAAAAGGATTCTGTCCGTTACCGTAAAAAAAAGCGTCAGCTCGAGCAGAAGCTGAAGGGAGTACTCCGCGATAGTATAACCGCACTTCCGGGATTTATAAAAATCGATAAATTATCCATCTCGGAAATGGATAGTGCGCCATGGCAAAAGAACACTTGGATCGAAAAGGGTAAGAAGGAGCAACTTGAAGAAGTAGAAATTGCCACATCTCCGATTCTGACGGATTCAGCGACACGGCAGGTTTTACCGCAAAGAGCGAAACGAGCCGCTACTGAATATCTAGCAGAGGAGCTCGATGTCGAAGGTATTCCACCAGGACCCAAGCGCGATGCCACCTGTCAGAGCCATCCAAGATACCAATGTCCAAGGCCTGACCCAACGGGCCCAAGCGGGGTCAACACGGCCCTCTATCAAGGCGGCCACGGCAAAAGAGAAGACAATAGAGAAGCCAACATAGCCGATGTATAAGAGCGGCGGATGGATCGCGAGGCCGAAATCCTGCAAAAGCGGGTTGAGGTCTTGGCCATCCAATGGCGGCGGGAAAACCCGGTCAAACGGGTTTGAGGTAAAGATCATAAAGCTCAGAAAACCAACGGAAATCCAGGCTTGAACGCTCAGCGTACGAGCCTTCAATCCGGCCGGAATATTTGCCCCGAGAAGCGCCACGCCTGCACCGAACAGCGCTAGGATCAACACCCAGAGAAGCAGAGAGCCCTCATGGCTGCCCCAGGTGCCCGCTACTTTGTAAATCATCGGCTTAAGAGAGTGGGAGTTCTCCACCACATTCGACACCGTGAAGTCACTGACGACAAATGCGTGCATCAACGCCCCAAAGGCAAAAGCCGTCAGAACCGCTTGCGTCACCGCTGTGGCTTGCCCGCTGGCCATCCAGACTGTGTTGCCGCGCGCCGCGCCCCAGATCGGGATCACCGATTGCACCAAAGCCGCCATCAAGGCGAGGGAAAGGGCGAATTGTCCTAGCTCTGGTATCATGGGCTCGCTGGGATGCTTTTGTGGGTTGCTTGTATGTGACCCTTCGCCCCTTTTCGGTCAAGCGCTACAGGCGCGACAGGGTGTCCCGAGGCTCTCACATCTTGGTTAAGTCAGAACC
>JBCCIX010000327.1:0-5326 GCA_039028075.1 Bacteroidota bacterium
CGAAATGACGGTATTAGTGGGAGGTATGCGCGTATTAGGTGCCAACTGGGACGGTTCAGATCACGGTGTGTTTACGGATAACCCCGGTACGTTGACGAACGACTTTTTTGTAAACCTATTAGACATAGATACAACCTGGAAAGCCATTACTGAAGACCAAGATGTGTTTGAAGGAAGTAAAGGGGGTACGGTAAAATGGATGGGAACCCGGGCAGACATGGTTTTCGGTTCGAATTCCGAACTTCGGGCCATCGCTGAAGTGTACGGATGTGATGATGCTAAAGAGAAGTTTGTGCATGACTTCGTAGCGGCTTGGGCCAAGGTCATGGACCTAGATAGGTTCGACGTGAATTAGTCATTAGAATTTACCAACTATTTGAAGTAGGAAAGCAGCCTGATGATGGGCTGCTTTTTTTGTACCAGTCACTCTTTTAAAAGCTGTGGAAAGGTGTAGTGTGTTTATTCCTGCTCAAAAAGACATACCGTCCTATAAGTCTACACTTGTTCTCCCTGTAGAATTTAAGCTGCAGTAGTAGTTGTACAGTCGTCGGACTAATGAAAGTAATCCGACGACTTGAACTTGAATTACTTCATTACAAAAGGCTGTCCTGTACTTTCTAACACAGAAAACCACAGATCACCCTCCAGATCTACTTTCTGCCGCTTGTCCACGACCGCTGAAATAGGGAAATAGGCAAACTGTCCATTGAGCCGGCCCACCACAAAATTCGTTTTTCCGGCCATGGCGCCGTGAACCGCATGGTGTGCAAGCCGACTACAGAATACGCTATCATTGGCATTGGCGGGTGCGCATCTAATGATGTAGCTCGGATCGATATATTTAATGGTTACACGGTAATCAACTGACTTAAAGTAGTCGCTGACTTTTTCTTTAAGCAGAACACCTATATCATTATGGAGTACATTTCCCGAGGCGTCCTTGACCTGGTCTCTGCCCTCAAATAGATGCTGTCCGGCCCCTTCGGCGACAACAATCACGGCGTGTTTTCGTTGATCAAGTCTTCGTCTCAAACAGGATAAGAGTCCATTTTCGCCTTCAAGAGCGAAATCCATTTCTGGTATAAGTACAAAATTTACTACGGGCATGGAGAGAGCTGCAGAAGCTGCAATGAAACCACTGTCACGACCCATTAGCTTAATAATGGAAATGCCATTGTATGCGCCTATGGCTTCATTATGCGCATCCCGGATTATGGGACTAGCCACATTGAAAGCCGTTTCAAAACCAAAAGAGCGCTCCATTAGGTTAATATCATTATCGATGGTTTTTGGGATACCGGCCACCACAGCGTTTGAACCTCTTCGCAACAGCTCTTCACCAATCTCTCTCGCGCCTTTGAGGGTGCCATCTCCACCAATGGCAAATACGATGTTAATGTTTTCGTTAATTATAGTGTCCACCATGGCAGCAACACTTTGACCTCCCCGTGAAGACCCCAGGATGGTGCCCCCAAACTCATGGATATCCTTGACTTTTTGCGGCGTAAGGTCTACAAAACCATGACCATAGGAGGGAATAAACCCTTCGTAACCATAGGGAATACCTAGGATACGCCTTACACCGTAAAAATAGTGTAAACCCATAACTACACTGCGGATTACATTGTTAATTCCTGGACATAAGCCCCCGCACGTGACGATTGCGGCCGAGGTCTCCGCGGGACTAAAATAGATGTTTTCCCGAGGTCCTGCTTTCTCTAAACAGAGCGGAGTGTCCTCGTTATCTTGGGACTCGCGATAAGCCGCCAAGGATGTATCTAGCAGTATTCGTTGGCTATCTTTAACGTAGTTAAACATTTGCCCACCCGCCACCTTATCCAAATGTAATGGTGAAGGCACTTTAGCGGAACCTAACGATTGTATATCGAATGTATTCATGATGCTAAGAAGGTTTGTTACTTCAAGTTTAATTAAGAGATCAATGTAAACGCAAGCAGTTCACGTTAAATCTTAGTTAAGGAGGTCCAGTAAATACAACCTGGTGCGACCATTTTACGCACTGGTTTGACCTTAATATCACCTCCTAATAAATTTTAGGTCCGAAATCTATTTTCTACTAAAAATGGAAAATCACCATGTCGATCTTGCTAAGTCTGTAGAATAATATGATCCTCGTGGCTCCAAAGCCATATTTACTCCCCAGGCGGTTCAAAAAACGTAGAGGTAGTTCATTTATGTTTTAAAATGCCAACTTAATACCTAATCCATAGAGGTTAGGCCGGTCACCACCTTCGATAGTTTCACTGAAGTCAAGTTTACCCGAAATAAAGAGGTGACTTCCCGCGGAGAAATTGTACGCAAGCTCTGCTAACGCGAATTTCGAATCAAAATCAGCAAGATTTTGCCCTGACTTAGGAAGCAAATAGTTGAAACCACTCACCACATGCCACCTCCTAGAAGGATGGAGTTTGTACTTAAGATAAAGCTCAAATCCTTCCCCATTATAAAAAACATCTTCACCGTCCAACGCTACACTTTCATGCTTTGTAAAACTGAGGTACGAAAAAGCTATCTCATACCTTCTAAACTCGTAAGAAGTGGCAAAAATTATCGCTTCGTCATTTTCTCTGGCTTCATTGGGTTGTGGATTTTTCACGCCGTCCAGCACCTTATTGTAACCCATCCCGATAGCGAAACCTTGAAGCGAATAGTGGATACCTAGCCCGTACGTATCCACCGTTTTGTTGTTTTCGTTGGCAATATTCCTCGCTTGCAGTTGTGCTCCCAGCACTAAATTGTGCAATGTATAGGTAAGTTTAATTACTTGATTTGCCCGTCCGGTTCCTGAAATTCCCCCGTCCGTTCCCGCATTCCAAACGCCGATCGCGGTTCCACCGAACGCTAAAAAGCGATCCACTTCACCGGCGCCAAGTTCATAATATACGGAATTATCCTTACCGATGATGAGTGAAACGCCATCGTACACTATCCCCAAATATCCCATTCTAATAAACACCGCATCCCCGGCTTGCGAGACCTGAGGGCCCGGATCGGGTGTGAACGTAATGGTTTCGTCACGACTAACTAAATCCAACCCAAATTCTACTTTTGAAATGATTTTTAGTCGATCCGGGGCAGCCTGAAGCAGAGACTTACTGAGTTTAAATCCGGCACGAGGCACATTATTTGCCACTCCCAAATCACCGGTACCATCCACACCTGCACCTATCTCTATTCTTCCGTACACCATCAGATCCACTTGGTTAAAAGCATTGATTACTATCGATGAATCATTCAATGATTGAGCGTGCAATTCCGATATGTGAAAGCCGTTAATCACCAAAAATGCCAGTAGACAGCGAAAATTAAGGCACATAGCTTAAGACAAAGTAATCATAATCACGTGGTCTAGGATTTAGTTTTGTTCTGAGATAAATCCATCTTCGATCATACGTTTATATACTTGCTTCATAATATCATCTACTGATTTTTCTATATCTGTCGGATTCACTGTTTCAGAAATGGCAGTCCATAAAAGCTTATCTTTGGCTACTGAAAAAGCACTGGTTTCGATGATATAGTTGGTGTCTACTTTGTAATACCCGGGTTCGTAGTATCTTCCCCAGTAAGCAGTATGGTGCGGCCAATAGGTACGGGAACTGTAATTCGTTCGCGGAACATAATTCACATCTTTTTCAACCGCTTCCAGACGCAGAAACAATACGCCGTCAAAGTTTTCATTTCGCACCACCTGCTTAGCCGAATCAAGGTTTTTTGCTACGTCCTCATGTTGGAAGTAATTGTAGGAAGGGTAAAAAATTTCATTTCTTGATGATATTTTATCTTCAGCTATGCGTCTACTTGATTCTGAAGGTCCCAAAACCACCACTAAAACCTTGGTAAAAGTATCTGGGTCCACCTCCATATCAGGTGCTTTCCAAGAACTTACAATTCGGGTTGAGCTACAAGAAGTTATACTGATATAAGCCAAAAGGAGTACTATGTAACGCGCTAATATTTGTTTTTTCATGAGTTCAATTCGTTAAAGCTTCTATTCTACAATCTCAAATTTTCACGGGTAACGCTATTCAAATAGTGAAAGAAAAATCTGGATGATTGCGGCATTGGAAATGTCGATAAAGAATGCACCGACCAGTGGCACCACCAAAAAAGAACGTGGCGAAGGACCAAACTTTTTTGTAATGGCAGACATGTTCACAATTGCCGTCGGCGTTGCTCCTAGAGATAGTCCCACAAAGCCTGCGGCCATCACCATAGCATCGTACCCTGCACCCATAATTCTGAAAACAACCAAAGTGGCATAAAAAAATACGGCCATCACCTGAGCAACCATCAAGACCAGGATTGGACCTGCTAATTCCACCAGACTGTAGAGCTTTAGGCTCATTAGTGACATGGAGAGAAAAAGGCCTAAAGTGATATCCGAGACCAAGCCCAAAACAGGTTTTCGAGGTGGCGGAATTTGTTCTTTATACTTTTTTAAGAAAAGCGGAAGTGTATTTGTCAATAAAATTCCTGAAAACAATGAGCAAACAAAAAGTGGGAGGTTCACTCCAATGCTAGCGAGATAGCTGTTTAACTGTATCCCTATGCCGATAGCAATAGACATGATAAACGCCAGTGCAAATACTGAATCTGCGGTAATATTCTCTTCTTCCTCGTTTTTAACTCCTACAGTAATCTCGCCGTGCTCGTCCGATTTTAGTTTATACTTCTTCTGTAACATGCCGGCTAATGGTCCTCCAATTATTCCACCGAAGGTTAAACCAAACGTAGCACAGGCCAGACCTATGGGCAATGCCTCCTCCATACCGTATAGATTCTTGAAATTAGTACCCCAAGCAATAGCAGTCCCATGCCCGCCGCTTAGGGAGATTGATCCACCTATAACCCCCATTTTGGGATCGAATCCGAAAAGTGATAAAACGCTAAAGCCTACAATATTCTGAATAAACAAAAAGCCCACTGCCGCTACTAAAAGTATGACAAGAGGTTTACCTCCCTGCTTAAGGGAACCAAAATCTGAAGACAGGCCAATGGTGGTAAAAAACATAACCAAGAGCTTATCCCTGAACTCAAGATCAAATTCTACCGTAACGTTGCCAAAAAAATACAATAAGGTGAACAGGAAGGATACTATCAATCCGCCGCTCACCGCATCCGGTATATTGTAGTGATTAAAGAATTTTACTTTCCTGGTAAGTAGCCTACCTATTACCAAAGTCAGTATTGCCGCAATGACGGTGTTCCTATCGTCTAGCGTAATCATAGGAGGATGTTTCGTTGGTTTTACTAAAAGTACTAATTGGGTAAACTGATTATATTAACATGGATTAAGAATTGC
>JBCCIX010000328.1:0-5319 GCA_039028075.1 Bacteroidota bacterium
GCCGAAAATCTTGAAAAATCGCTGGAAAGTATGAAGGAAAAAGATTTGCAGATTAAATCACTCAGGGATGCAGTAAACAAGCGTGACTCCGTGACCCTGGCCTTAGTTACGAGTATTAAAGGTGCATTAGGCAACCTGAGCGATCAAGATATTGAAGTCAATGTGGAAAAGGGCGTGGTTTTTATTTCTATTTCGGACAAATTGCTTTTTACCAGTGGAAGCTACACGATCTCCGAATCTGCTAAAAGCATTTTAGGCAAGATCGCCACTATCATGAAGAACAAGCCAGATATTGACTTTATGGTAGAGGGCCATACCGACAATGTTCCCATTAAGCAAAGTTGCATTTCGGACAACTGGGAGTTGAGCGTACTGCGCGCTACCGCCGTGGTAAAAGTATTACAAGATGACTTTGAAATTGCACCTGAGCGGATGACAGCGGCCGGAAGAAGCTATTATGTACCTTTGGTTGAAAATACTAACGATCAGAACAAGGCCAGAAATCGCAGAACGCGGATCGTAGTCCTGCCGAAGTTAGATCAATTTTACGATATGGTTGAAAAAGGTATGGAGGAGGCGAAAGCTAATTCACAAGGCGAATAGATATGGAGTTAATAAAAAAAGACTCATCAAATTCACTGGTGTCACTCACACAGCACTAGGTACTTCGTCTAACCTCATCAATCAAGGTCGACGTACACAAGCTGCCTTGATCACCATATATTGATCAATCTAGGAGATTGTGCTTTTTTAAAAAAACATCCAATTCTGCGATCTTAGGATTTTTCAAATGTTCATCTGCATAGGTAAGGGTTGGAAATTTAAGAACACCATCGTATAATTTCTTTACCCGCTCCGCGGCTTCCGGATCGTTCTCCACGTTAAAGTCGTCAAATTCCACCCAGATTGACTGCAAGTAGTTTCTAAGGTTGGCTGACTTAGGGCACCAGTCAGCTCCATAGAGGCGTAGTCTATCGTTACTCATTTGAACTTGTGTTTTGTAGTTGTTTCTTTTTTCCGACTAATGAAACCAGAACGGGCTGTATTCTCTCAGCGTTTCCAACGATGAAAGGCGTCAAAGACATAAGTAAAATCGACACGGCCAAAAAGATCTGGTAATTATTCATACTGATCAATTGATACTCCAGTCCGCTTTGGGCCAATACAAATGAAAATTCACCGATTTGCGCGATGGAAAAACCCGCAGCCAGGGCGGTCTTCCAATCGATCTTCATGATTTTTGCGGCCATAACTCCTGCGGTGGCTTTTACCGACAGTGAGAAGAAAAACCAAAAAACGATCCACGGCAGATCCGTCAGAAATATCTTGTAATCAAGGAGCATCCCCATGGAGATAAAAAAGAAGCTCATGAATACGTAGCGGAACGGCAGGAAGCACGAAATAGCCATTCGGTTGTAGTCGGTCTCGGCGATGATTAGTCCAGCGATAAAAGCGCCTAGGGCCAATGATAGGCCTAGCTTTTCGGTGAGTAAGGCAATGCCGGTTACGATAAATACCGTAGCAATCAAGAATACCTCTTGGCTTTGTACTTTCATCACCGTTTTCAAAAAGAAAGGAATAACGTATTTGGCTAATAAAAATGCAATGCCTCCCATTAGGATCATTTTGCCAACCAACCACAGCAAGGCAATGCTCGGGCTATCACCCGCTCCTGCCAATATAGGAGTAAACAACATCAGAGGCACGATCATAATGTCCTGAAAAAGAAGCACAGCAAGAATGAACTTACCGTGAGGCGTGTTGATCTTATTCCGGTCCTGAAGCACTTTTACCACGATAGCCGTACTACTCAGCGCGTAAAGAAACCCCCAGAATACGCTTTCTTCTACAGATGGTCTTACCATCAGCCAAATTAGGGCGGCCGTGAGGAAAATGGTTAAAAATACCTGTGCTGCCCCACCCACGAGTACATAATTCTTTATGCGCTTCAAATTGGTGAAGGAAAACTCAAGGCCTACCGTAAACAGTAAAAGAATAATTCCTATTTCGGAATAGATCTCTACCTCTTCCATTTTGGAGAAAAGGCCGGAAGTGTGTGGACTTAGAAATACCCCGGTAATCAGATATCCAATGATATATCTGATCTTCAGCATTCTACAGATAATGATGACTAAGGTGGCTACCCCAAAAATTGCACAGATATTAATCAGGACTTGATGTTCCATTTTAAAATTTATAATCCCCGGTTAAGACCGAATGAAAGAGTGTTTTGTTCACCTTGCTGCTTCATTTATTAAGAAGCTACAAAAACCTTCTGTAAACTTCAGACTACCCTCATAATTAAGGTGTTGTGTGTTTAAAAAATCACTTTGCCGAAAATTTAGACCATCAGCGTTGGTTCTATTATTAGGGTAATCATTATAAACTTTTAAGTTGTATTTCTCCACTAGTTGGTTAATCGTGCTCCTGAAAGCCATATAGGACTCACTTTTTGCGATAATTTCCTTTTCGTTTTTCCATATCGGAGGATGAACAACAATCGTAGCTAGACCATTTTGTAATGCTAGTTCTATCGTTTTAGAAAAGTACTCAATTTGTTCTATTTTCATTTTATTTTTTGCTGAGGAATCAAAATTACTCCATTCTGTTGCCGGAATTTGGTTGAAAAACTTGGAATGGCCGTGATATACATCTTCAATAATGCGCGTTGGTTTATATTGCTGACCACGGATGTCATTTAGTAACGGTTTTATTAAATATTTTTCGCGAATCGTTTGTGAAAAAAATGACGGATCAAAGCCCTCGTCAGACTGAAACACTAAATCAAAAGATTTCCACTTTGGAAGGATTAATGGGGTATATTTTCCTTTCGAAAGATTGCGTTCAAACATAATTGGGTTAGTTCCCATGACCATAATTCTTGGTTTTACCTTAAGTTTTTCTAGTGCTGCTTTTACTACAAAATAGTTTTCAAAGGGAGAGGAATGATAAATGCCGAGATTAAAAGTGCTGAGTGATGTCTTGTTTTCAATGGTGCGTGGATCCAGGGCATCGGCAATATGCGAATCGCCGATGATCAGAATATCGGTGGTATCAATACTTTCGAAAAACGCTAACTTGGAATCAAGAAAAAGTTTATAATCAATAGGCCGATTGCTTTGTAAGACAAAACCAAAAAGCCTATCAAGCAAAATAAAAAACAGAACAAAATACATTGATCGTACAATGAACTTTTTCATACCCTAAAATTGAAAGTAAATAAACTGTTGTTCATCACCATGATACCACAGTATGGCTAGGATAATTGAATAGTACATTGCATATCTAAACGGACGCTTCCATTTTAATCCTAAACTTGAAATGGCGTATTTTTCGTGCCTACCGATCCATTCAATGAGTATAAAAACTAAAACAAGAATTATGGTGATTAAAGCATTTTTCGAGTCGTCAAATGTGGGTATTGAGAAAAGGGACTCGGATAAAATTCCGGAAATGTAGGTAATTGCATGTCCCATATTTTCCGCTCGAAAGAATATCCAGGCAAACACAGTTAATCCAAAGGTTAGCCCCATAAGTAAAATTTCCTTGAGGCTTGGAAGTAATCTGCCTTGCGCCACAGTTTCCAAATTATTTCGGTTGCTATTGGTCATTAAGAGCGGCAAAAAATAGATTGCATTCAATGCACCCCAAATAATAAATGTCCAATTGGCACCGTGCCAAAAGCCGCTGACTACAAAAATGATGAACGTATTCCTGACTTTCATCCAAGTACCACCACGACTTCCACCTAAAGGAATATAGAGATAATCCCTAAACCAAGTGGATAATGAAATATGCCAACGCCTCCAAAACTCCGCAATGTCCCTTGAAAAATAAGGGAAATTAAAGTTTCGCATTAAGTCAAATCCGAAAAGCCGGGAAGTGCCGATTGCTATATCAGAATACCCGGAAAAGTCACCGTAGATTTGAAATGCGAAGAAAATAGCGCCAAGAACTAATGTGCTTCCTGAATAATCCGTAGGGGTAGTGAAAATAGGGTTGACATATTCAGCGCAATTATCCGCAATTACTACTTTTTTAAATAAGCCCCAGAGTATTTGACGCATTCCATCAACTGCCTTTGAGTACTCAAAAGTTCGTTTATTGTAGAACTGAGGTAATAAGTTTGTGGCTCTTTCAATAGGCCCCGCCACCAATTGAGGGAAGAAACTTACAAATGCTGAAAAGGCAATAAAGTCCTGTGTCGGCTCAATTTTTCTCTTGTAAACATCAATTGTATAACTTAACGTTTGGAAGGTGTAAAAACTAATTCCAACAGGCAGAATAATATGTAAAGTACTGGCATTTAGTTCTGCCCCGACCAATGAAAAAGCGGAAATAAAGTTATCAAGAAAGAAATTATAGTATTTAAAGAAACCTAAAAATCCGAGATTCACTAAAATACTTGCACCTAGGAGCATCTTCCTTTTAACCTGCGCTTCTTCGTTTTTTAGCTTCAATCCAACTGAATAGTCAACTATTGTACTAAAAACAATTAACGATAAAAATCTCCAGTCCCACCACCCATAAAAGACATAACTTGCCATAACGATGAGCAGATTTTGCAGTCTTAAGCTTCGATGTGTTACAAACCAATAGAGAAAAAAAACTAATGGTAAAAAAACGGCGAAATCTATTGAGTTAAAAAGCACCTATTATCTTATTTATGCACGGCTTCAGCGTATTTCTGGTTCACTTGACGGCTTGAACAAAGACCATATAGCCCACTTTTAGGCTCTTGAAATTATCACAGTATTAATACGTATTTCCTACAGCTACGGTCAATCGATGGAAAATCCCGAATCACCTTCCCGGCCGAATAATGCCTTTTCAGCCATATTTACTAGTCATTCCTAGCTTAGCGCTGTGTCCGGCACCCCAAAAATCATACAGATTAATTACGACTTGATGTTTCATTTTAAAATTTAAATTCCGCGGTCAAGACCGAATGAAAAAGTGTGTTGTCCAAATTGCCTCTTCGTAAAAAAGTTTCAGGAAAGATAAGATTTGTCTCCCACTCAAGGGCAAAGTGCGTACTTATTTCAATCCCGGTTATCGTTCCGATTTGTTGTGCAATTTTCCGCTCGTTATTTTGAGCTGGATACTCCAGGATCAAAGCGGGATTATAAACACCATCGTCTCTGGAGAAACGCCAGAAGGTGACATAGTCTAATTCAATGTAAAACTTACCAATGGCGGTATTCAAGTAGGGATGAACATCGATGAGGTTCGAGGGACCAAACCGGGCAACCCTACCAAAATAAGCTCCACGGGGATAAAGTCCATCAAAAGTATTTAACCGGACATCTTCCCGATCAC
>JBCCIX010000329.1:0-5304 GCA_039028075.1 Bacteroidota bacterium
CAGAGTTACAACCCTTCTCGGCATCTTCTACCGAGTGATTCTGAGTAAGGTCAAGGGGTGTAGCGATACTTGAGCTTAGTGAGATCCTTCCTTTCGTCAGGATGACTTGTGTTTGTTGGGTTAGTCGGGTGTTTGAATTTCAACCTAAGAAAGTCATGTTGAGGCACGAAACATCTCACTAAGTCATGTAGTGATAAGAGGGCATAGATAGGAACGTTCCATTTGCAAGGTGGCTATTAAAAGCCCCTCAGAGTCACCACCCTTCTCGGCATCTTCTACCGAGTGATTCTGAGTAAGGTCAAGGGGTGTAGCGATACTTGAGCTTAGTAAGACCCTTCCTTTCGTCAGGATGACTTGTGTTTGTTGGGTTAGTCGGGTGTTTGAATTTAAACCTAAGAAAGTCATGTTGAGGCACGAAACATCTTACTAAGGAAAGTAACGATATATAAGCTTATTGAGATCCTTCCTTCGTCAGGATGACTTTTGTTTGTTGAGTTAGTTGGATTTTTGAATTTTTAACCTAGGAGGTTGATCCTACTTATTCGAAAGAGGATTCTGGGCTTTGAAAGGTTTAAATTACTCTGAAAAGATAGGTGGTTAACTCTGAGTCATTCAGAACCATACCTATTTTCATAGATATCGCTGTGAATTTCCTTCACAGCTTTGACCAATTCTGCGTAAGGGACATCGGCAGTCGTTACGAAACCTACGTTGTAATTCTCTCCGTCGTGGGCTCGACCAGAGGTAGGAGAGTCAATATACTGAAACCAATGTGCACCTACCATGAAAGGATTATCCAATACCGACTGTAGGTAGTCTTTATACATTTTGCCTCGATCCACATGATCGGATGCATGGATTACGCCTGGATGATACAATCCGGAAGCCCGTGTGCCAATATGCCATTCACCTATGATGGCCGGCTTGTCCAGTTCTTCGAGAAATTTCCAATACTGTTGCCCAATCCCTTCCTGATAATAGTTAATGCTAAAAACATCAACGTATTGCTTGGCTGCTCTTCGCACTTCCGGGCCGAGTCCCCAGGTGGCAAAGCGGCATCCCATGTACATATGGTTAGGCATGGCCGCTTCCAAGGCATCGTGTACTTCCTTAAAATACTTATCGGCATAGAGATAAAGGCAATGTGATAAATCATCGATCATTGGGGTGGAAAACGTCTTCTTTTCCCTGTAATCCACGCCGCTAGCCAACTTCTCCCAATCGGTTATAGAAGTTTCCCAGGCTTCATTCAGGTTTTCAATGGTTGAGTATTTATTTTGAAGCACCTCTTGAAACGCTTGTTTTACCGGACTCTCGGAAGCGGCTAGCGATAATGCATGGAGCACAATTCCGTAGTGTCCGTTTGGTGTACCCGGTACGCCCCAGCTCTTTTCATTGTCAATAAATACACCTATACACCAGGGATTGCCCTTTACCTCCTTGACCACCACATCTACCGTTACTTGTACCCTGCGTTTGAATTCCGGGTCAAAAACATCAGGCATAGGCCCCCAATAGTCCATCCCCGATTTAACCGTTTTGAAATCACCTATAATCCAACCATTGGCAAAATACGGCATGCGATTGAGGTGGAAGAATTCATACCCAGCCCAATTCCCAAAAGACGTAAATCCCCAGTTCAGAAATCGGTCTACGGTTACACTTATCCATTTTTCGAGGTGGGCGCCGGGGGAAGGTTCCCCATAGCGTCTTTCCAGGTTAGCCTGGTAAAAGCTAAAGGTTTCGCCGTGGGCAAAAGGGCCTATATACTGTTCTCTTCGGTAACTAAAATGATTGGACAAGGGATCATCATAAGCTGGTAACTCCTGGAATATTCGGTAACGCTCCGGATAGGCGATGTATGAAGTAGCGGTCACTTTGCTTGATAATTTCACCATACCTCGCGAATCTTCGGGGGTAACATCTTCCGGGTCTCTCCACCGCACGGTGTCGTCGCGAAAGTCCCGACCGGTAAACGTTGTGGTATTCGCCAGGCGAACGTTGGCGATACCGGAGGAAAAGAAAATATGGCCTTCAGGGTCCACCAAAGCCCATTTATCTTGAATTTTTTCAGCCCGAAAATAACCAGTTGCCTCGAGTCTGGGGCCACTCGCCCAACCTCCATAGGTACTACGCCCGGCCATGGTACCTTCTGATGCCAGCTGTTGGAGTTCCGCATCGGCCAGCTCCCTCAGTTGTGCATCTGAGGTGATCTTTCCCTTGAATTTGCCCTGAGGCTGACCGTATTTATCGATACTACCCGCTAAATAGCCGTCCGGAACAGGTGGTGTCTCTACAAAGCGTATGTTATCAATCATCAATGATTTATCGAACAAAGTATTCTGAGTGTAAAATTGGATAGAAGCTATTTTGTCATAGGTATGATTAGCCATTATCCCACGGGTTTGCATAGGTAAAGATTGCGTCCCCCATGGATCAGGGTAGTCCCTGAAATCAGAGTCGGATTTTACAAAATTCCCTTCTATCTGATAATACACCGATGACGACTCCCCGGAACCAATGGACACCGATCTTCTCATCGTCGTGCCATCGTTAGCCGTAATGATACAATAGAGATGAGTAGAATGGTTACCGGGATTCTTCGCCTCAAAAACGAGTGTCAGGTCTTTAAAATCAGAAACATCCAGCGGTGGCTCAAATAAAAATTCTACCCCGGATTTTTTCTCGTCATGCTGCGTAGCAAACCGTAGTGCCCTGCTGCCTTCCGAAGACCACTCCGTTATGATTTCGGCATCGGCTGTTAAGACTGAGAATGCCATTGAATCATCCGTTTCGAACCCGGTTACGGGAATAGTTTTCAAGGTATCCCAATATGGATCGCGATTTTCAAATCCTCCGTTTTGGCATTGAATAAAGTAGAGTAATGTGTAAACAGGGACTACCCGCTTAATGAACCTGTTCATCAACGTAGTGCTACTTTTATTTTCTTTTTATTGGTCTTTTTGGCGGTTAGTTGGCAAATTATTTGTTGGTATTTTCCATGACGGATATGCACCGCATAGGTCCCCATTTGCCGTACCTCAGGTTGATAGGTATGACCGTTGATGCGCAATGAAGAAACGAGTACTTCGGATTGATTATAAACATTGACGACCGCATCAGGAATATCGATCTCCAGGCTGGGCAGCTGGTAACCGTCAAAGACGGTGTTATTATCGAGTTGATTAACAGTGACCGGCCAACCGTAAAATTGATTAGCTGCTGTTATATCTACTTTTCTGGGCCAACACTCAAAAGTGATGGTCCTTTCGGACTTGTTGAAGCGGACCACACCGATACCCGCCCCGCGACTATTTACTAAATCAGGATCATTTTGATCGGGCTCAGCATCCGGGTTAGCTACCGCCACCATGGTGATTTTATTTTTAAATCCTTCCTCAAATTCTCCAATGTAGCGAGGTTCTCCAGCTGGCCTGTTTCTTCCGTCGACTTTCGGGTCCCACCATCTCAGCCACAAGCTTGCAATGGAAGGTGTGGCAAAAGAGTAACCGGCATCACCCCAACGGTCGATGCCGTGCTGAATCACTGTTGCCAAGTGTTGGTCGCCACCAATCATAACCGCATAGCTTTTACGAATAACTTCCAACGCTTTATTGCGCCCGGTCTGCGGCCACCCGTTAGCATCAAAATCATGTTTTATGTACCAATCGTGCTTCCCCGTCCTGGTGCTGGTTTGGGCAAAAACGGTGGCGGAAAGAACGGCTTTCATTTCGGCATCTTCCCAATCATTCGACCAATCTTCGAGAAAATTGAGCTGCCTTTCCCCTAATAACTTTGCACCGGGAACATCAAAAGCCTCGGCACTAACCGAGTTACGGTCGATGCCCGCAAGTACATCATCAGGCCCTGACTTCCATTTGCGGTCTTCAATGATCGCAAAGCTGATTCCACCCCAAGTCAGGTTAGTATACAAAACGCTTATTCCCTCGCCGATAGGGGTAGGGTCGTAAGCGTCCGGCAGATGCCACGATTGGGCGCGTTGTACCTCTTCGATGTACGCCAATGGCATGTAATAACCTCCCATTTCCCCGAGCCGATTGATGCCCTTTTTGCCACCTGCTCCCCAAATATTGGCTTGTCCTACGTCATGATCGTCAGGCAGGCAAACGGTGGGCGTATTGCTAATGATCTCCCCAAAATCCTGTCCAAATCTTAACCAGTGCCAATAATGTTCGCTGTGGTCGTAGACCTGATCGCCGGCAAAGAAGAGTAGGTCAGGCTTTATTCTTTTCATATTGTCCACAATATCTTGTCGTGATAAATCCCCTCCGTGGATAGAATAGATGGAATTACCTGAAAATGCCCCAACGACAATCTCATCTTTTTCCCTTGGGTTTTTCTGTACAATGCCCTCATAAAAAGCGGTATCATTATGAGCCACACGGTACTTTGTGGCTTTGGTGTCATCCCAGTCAGTCACTTTGAAGTGTGCCGTATAGCCGGGATATATGATCCGTGCGGTATCAATATCTACCCAATTTCCATTTTGCTCTTTTTGAAGGGTGGATTCAAAGGGTTCAAAATTTCGGATCGGAAAAAATTGTGCGGTTAGTTTCAGTTGGCGATCGTTAACCGTATATAAACAAAAGGAAATACGGTCTTTGGGTTCTACGTTTAGCGGTAGGCCCACCTCTTTCTGAACCTGACCAAATAGCAACGTAGGGACGAAGACGATAAAAAGTAGATATTTCATGGTTTTAGGACATTTAATTAACGAACCTCAGCAGACTCAATGGATTACCAGTGACTTTGTGGTGGGGAAATTGAGCATTTGATCCACAAAGACAGGAAGTTTCCTAGTAGCCGTAGGTAATAATCCATCGTCCTGAACAAAAGGTGCAGCAACGAATTTCATTTTTATTAATTCATTTGGAAAGCTCAAAGTACTCTATTTATTCCATGTTCAGTTTTTATCGTACCTAACAGACTGTTTAACACCCCGGTCCTCCTCAAAGATCACTCAAAAGAGGACCTCAGAGGAGGTGAAGGGATGTGGCGATAATTGAGCTTGGTGAGATCCTTGTTGGATTAGTCGGATATTTCAATTCTCAACCGTAGAAAGTCATGTTGAGGCACGAAACATCTCACTACGTCGTATAAAATGCTGATGAGGCACAGATTGATCCTCCTCAGCGTCACTCGAATGAGGACGCTGAGCGATTAAGTGGCACACTTAAAAATGATAAAATAAGGGTTACATTGAGGTTGTAAATAAGTTAGTAATTATTTACTGACATCCGAGTAAACAATATCGCTATGTTAATCATAATTCGAAAAACACCC
>JBCCIX010000330.1:0-5290 GCA_039028075.1 Bacteroidota bacterium
AGCTTTTTTTTGTTTGCCTAAAACGCAACCCTTTACCTACATATTACATCTATATCAACGTAACTGTACCCCGTTTTATCATGCGCATTTTTTTAAGTCTCACCTTTTTTTTCGGTTATTCCTTTATTTACGCCCAGCACTTTATTTCGATCGAAGGCCAGGTACGCGATGCGGAAAGCGAAGGTCCTGTTGCCTACAGTCATATCACCGTTAAGGATTCAGGACTGGGTACGGTAGCCAATGAGGATGGGCAATTCATTTTTAAAATAGCCGGCACCCGACTGGCAGACTCTATACAAGTCAGCGCGATAGGCTTCGAGTCTAGATCCTTTTTGATTGAGGATATTCAGGAGCAGAGTGATCTATTAATCAATTTAAAACCTGAAACCAAGGTACTCGACGAAGTCTTAATCACTCCGATTGACCCTGAGGACCTTATCCGGGAACTGGCCATGAACATTCCTAAAAATTACGGGATCGAATCTAGCCTGCTCACAGGCTTTTACCGCGAGACCGTAAAAATTAATGATGAGTACTACAGTTATCTGGAGGGCGTAATTGGTGCTTACAAAACGGGCTATGACAATGACAATGCCAAGTCCGATCAGGTCAAGATCATCAAAGGACGGAGGCGCCAAAACAAGATCATTCAAGATTCAACGAGACGTCCGCCTACGATCAACTCTGGGCCGCATACCATCAATACGTATGACCTCGTAAAAAGAAGATCGAATTTTATTCATGAGAAAAAATCAAACCTCTATGAATACGAACTCACAGAGATATCCACCTATAATGGTAAAGACATTTATGTAATTGATTTTAAAGCAAAAAAGCCCTCTAAAAGAACAATGGCATTTGGTAAGCTTTATATTGATATAGATAGTAAAGTCCTGCTACGGGCAGCTTATGAATTTAATGCGGTGGGCGTTGAAGCTTTAAATAAAAACGTGCGTAATGGTAAACGATCAAACTTTTTAGTTACTGCCAAATCGTTACAAGCTGTAATTGATTATGACCTTGCGAATGATATAGGCACGATCAACCAATTACGGATCAAGTTAGGATTTGATTATTATATCAAAAACCTGGACATCACGGACTACCTGGAAGTGAGCTTGCATATCATTACCACCGATTCCAAAAGAGGAAATATCCAGGCCTATAATAACGACGAAAAGTTTCGAACCAAACGCGCTTTTGCTCAATATATCGGTGAAGAAGATCCGAATTTCTGGGAGAATTATAATATCTTAAAACAAGACCAACGACTAAAAGAAGCTTTTGATAACTAATGCCTTGGTCATCAAATTGACATAACCGGATACCAAAGAGTAACGTATCTGCACATATGTCTACATTCACTAAAAAGAGCTTAATGCTCGCTTTTTTCCCGTGTCTTGTTCTTACCATGTTACTTTCAAGTTTTGTTACTTTAGATAAGAGTACCGTAACCAGTGAAAATGGCGTGGCCGTGGTCGAGCTTTTCACTTCCCAGGGTTGCTCCTCGTGCCCCAGTGCAGATAAAAACTTGAGTGAGCTAATCAAAAGTAATAACGATGGCAAAGTTTTTGGACTCTCCTTTCACGTGAGCTATTGGAATTATTTGGGGTGGAAGGACCCTTACAGTAAGGAAGACTTTACGGCACGTCAAAGGAAGTACGCCTCTAAGTTTGCCAATGGTACTATTTACACTCCTCAAATGATCGTAAATGGTACAAGCGAATTTGTAGGATCCAATCAAGCCAAAAGTAAGCAGGTCATCCGCAGCGCTCTTTCTAAAAAGGTTGTTCATCATATTGACGTAAGGCTTAAAGTAGCCGGAGACCAGTTGCAAATTGAGTACGACCTACAGGGAGAGTACGATGATTACCTGGTCAACCTTGCCCTGGTTGAACGTAATCTACGAACCAAAATATTAAGAGGGGAAAATAGACACAAAACACTAAACTACGATAACGTGGTCAGAGCGTTTTCCACTCAGCAAGCCACTGCTTCGGGTCTTCACGAACTACCTATTCCAGCTGACCTGAATTTTTCTAATGCGAGCGTTATCTTATATACACAAAGAAAAAGTTCTCTTGAAATTACCGGGGCTAGTGTTGTTGATTTACCTTTATGATGGCAGTATGATTGCGGGATAGTTTTTGTAATACCTGGTTTCAGGTATTTTGATATGAGAATTTTATTTACCGGGCTCGTCTTTTTATCATTCACCATACAGGCTCAAAACCCTTTGGATAAAAGAATTAAGCCCGTAGTTACCTGCTTTGATATCACCTACAATGCCTTAGAGCTAATCCCACAATATCATCAACGGAGAGACCTTGATTCCGTCCTTATTTTCATCAATTATTGGGAGAAAAAGTGTGGCATTTCAGAATACTCCCAGCGGGCAAGAACACTTTTTGAAATTGAGCGCAACGTATTTGATCAAACCAAAATTGATGATGATTTTTTTGAAAATCTGACCTTATTCGTCAATTACACCTCCTGGAAAACAAATATTGATACTTCCAGCTACAATCCGTTCCAGCACTACCGTCATATCTTTGAAAACCCTAACCTTGTCCTTAGTTTCGATACCTATACCAGTTTATGGGCCAGGGATCTACTATTCGGACGCATAGACCTCTGCGATGAAGAGTATCGCATCCTCACCTTGTATGCAGAAAAAATTGATGCTTTTTTTGCCCGTCTAAATAAGGACAATTGCCCCGAATCTAAGCTTGGGCGTATTTACAGGATGGAGTTGAATCAACTCAAAAAACTCCCGGACTACGACTGGGGACTTATCGCCGGGTACTGGATGCCACAGGGAAACGCTTCTTTACTCGGGAACCATCCTACCCTGGGCCTATACGGTGGCCTGCAAAAAGGCCGGTGGCTTTTCGATTTCACTATCTTATTCCGGTTTTTGGAGGCAGATAACGACTATTTCGTCGTTGAGGATGGCATAGAATACGAAACTGATCACTTCTTTGGAGGATATATTGGAGCCGATATTGGATATCAATTGGTCAAAAGAGATAAATCCCGACTCTATGCCCTATCGGGTGTCGGTTTCGATGGTTTTGATGCGTTGGGCGGAGGCGATGAAGATGACCCCTCCAAATCCATCAACAGCCTGAATCTTAATTTAGGTCTTGGCTTTCGCCAATTCTTCAGCCACAACCTCTACATTGGGATAGAAGCTCGTCAAAATTTTGTGGACTATAACAACAGAGGAGGCACGGACTTGAGCGGAAACTCACAGTCTATCAGGTTGCTCTTCGGCTTCATGCAAAATTTTAATAAAGAAGAAAGACTAAAAACCCTGAGAGAAAACTAGTAGATACCTAATTCATCCATGTATTGCTTAACCTCCCTTCGATCCAGGTAAAAAACTACCGGAAGCAGCTGATGACCCAGGCCATGTTCAATAGTGGTTCTGTCGGCATCCCGCTCGAACTTACGATGATATTTCTTAGAGGTCACATATTTAATCCCCCACCACAGCATGTGAATGGAAGGTTTTTCGCTGTAGTATTTAAAGTGCGCCATTTCATGACCAAAAACACCAACCTGTCCGTTTAAGGGCAAACGTTTTAAAAACACATTTTCGCTCAGTAAGAGAACGTAGGTGTGGTTTTTCCTGCGTTTAACTATATTGCCAAAAGCCCAACTTGCCGTAACCGGGTGTTTTACATTCTTTTTGTACTTGATCTTAAACCTATGACCCTGCAACTCAGGGTAGTGGCTCAAAGCAATATTCACCGCCAACTCCAGCGGATCCCCTTTTTCCTGAACACTGAAATCATTGATCCTACGTAAGGAATCCAGTTGATCACGATATTCTATTTCATCATAGTACATATGCTGACTGAGCAATGTGGTAGATACGAACAGCAAGAAAACTATATGGAGATATTTATTCATTAAGCAGGTGCAAAAAAATCAAAGCCACCAATCGTAAAGACTGTCAAACATACGAATAAATAGCCTGGTAGTTCCAAAGAATTAAGGTTCTGTAGCCCCGGAGCACAAACCGTACCATCAGCGCTACATTGAACTATGTCCGGAAAAGCACAATGAATTAAATGATTACACCAGATAAGGCAGCTACATCTTTTTGATCTTTTCGTCCTCATTAAGACCTTCAACGATCTCAATATTTATACCATCTGAAAGTCCGGTTTGCACCAGACGCTTTTCAAACTGTTGTTCTCCGGTTTCCACCTCTACCAAAACATCATCACCCTCAAAAAGCAGGTTACTCTCTTTTATGGCCAATATGTTATCGCGTTTCTCCAATACGATATCCGCGGTAGCGCTATAACCTGCTCTGAGAAAATAACCCTCCTTCAATGAAATAGCCGCCTTTATATCGAATTTAATCGCACCCTCCTGATCTTCCCCTTTCGGAGAAATGAACTCCAGATTGGCATCGAAGGTCTGCCCTTCAATAGCACCTACGGACAAAATAAGGTCCATACCCGGGCTAATTCGTCCTACTTCAGACTCATCTACCTGACCTTCAAAGATCATTTCGTTCATGTCAGCTACCGTAGCGATGGTGGTGCCTTCGTTAAAGGTGTTGGATTCAATGATGAAAGTTCCCTCTTTAACCGGAATATCTAACGCCATACCGTTCACCGTGGAGCGCACTAGGTTGGATACGTTGCCGGAGTTTTTCGAGGAACCCTCCCGAATCAGATCAAGGTTATTTTCAGCAGCCGCAACTTCTTGCTTCCGTAGATCAAAATCAAGAACGAACTGGTTGTAATCCATCTCAGATATCACACTTTTATCAAACAGTTCCTTTTGACGTGCTAACTCCCGCTCAGCATTACCGAAATTGATTTTAGCCGTATTTAATTGGGCTTCCGCGCTATTAAGCGCTACTACATTGGGAATGATCTTGATCTTTGCCACCAGATCACCGATCTTCACTTGAGCTCCTTCCTCGATAAAAAGCTCTTCAACTACTCCTGAAACCTGTGATTTGAGGTCAATCTCTTTTCGGGGAACAATGGAACCCGTGGCAATGGTTTTCTTAACGATATCGGTCTTAAAAGGTGAATCTGTTTCGTAAACTACAGGCGGCTCCTCGGACTTTAGATATAGAAAATAGATGGTACCTACAAATAGGCCCAAACCAATGATTACCCCTGAAAAAATTAAAAATCGTTTCATTATATCGTTCGTTAATTCATTAAACCTTTATTCATCTCTTAGCGCCAAAACCGGATTGACTTTTGCTGCCTTAATGCCTGGAATGAGACCGGCAATAACACCTGAAATCAGTAAG